>JAUZOU010000152.1 GCA_030706285.1 Bacteroidota bacterium | reverse complement strand
CGGGCAAAACAGTGATAATATCGAAACGCATGCCTACCAGGCTTTTATGGCTAAAATGGTTACCTGTAAAAACAAGTAACCATTCAAATAACCAGTTAATAATAGATTATTATCGTCATCAGCTACGTTTTATCGCAGCCTACGATTGGAGCTTTTGGTCCCTACTGGAATCTCGTACACTTTCAACCAGTAACATTTATCCTTTTGAGTAATCAGAAATTAACCTTTTTAATAAGCTCACCACCTTTTATCAAGGCAGCTTCGTTCATCGGCAACATATTGTGATGCCGTTCAGGTAATGATTTCTTGAGCCCTGCAATGATAGCATCCAGATCAATAATCGGATTGATCTTCAAATAGGCTCCCAGCACAAGCATATTAAAAGCTTTGGCATTATCCATTTCTGAGGCTACATCCATGGCATTGACCGTACAAATACGCACATCCGTTCTTTCAGGTATACGGGTAATGCCGTGTGGATCATAAATCAAAAGACCTCCGGGTTTAACCTTAGGTTCAAACTTGTCCAAAGACTGTTGATTCAAAATGATGGCCGTATCATAGGTATTCAATACAGGAGAACTGATTCGCTGATCACTTAGAATAACGGTCACATTGGCAGTACCACCTCGTTGTTCCGGACCATAAGCAGGCATCCAGGTCACTTCTTTCTCACGAATCAACCCTGCATAGGCCAAAATCTTACCCATGGACAACACACCTTGTCCGCCAAAACCGGCTATAATGATTTCTTCCTTCATACTATTACTTATTTATCTTTCAAATCGCCCAGCGGATAGGCTTTGAACATATTTTCTTCCATCCACTTATTGGCCTCATTCGGTGTCATTTTCCATCCTGAATTACAAGCTGAAACGACTTCCACAATACTGGTGCCTTTGCCCTCCATGGAATTCTCAAACGCTTTCCGAATGGCACGTTTTGTTTTCTTGACATTTAATGCATTGTGAACACTTTGACGCGTCACATAACAAGTGCCTTCCAATTTAACCAGTAAATCAGTCATATTCAATGGATAACCATTAAGCGCAATATTACGTCCAAGCGGACAAGTAGACGTCTTCATCCCTTCGAGGGTTGTCGGAGCCATTTGTCCACCGGTCATTCCATAGATTCCATTGTTGATATAAATAATGGCAATATTTTCACCACGGTTACAGGCATGGATGGTTTCGGCCGTTCCAATGGCAGCCAGGTCTCCGTCACCTTGATACGTGAAGACAAGTCTGTCAGGATTCAGTCGCTTAATGGCTGTTGCCAGGGCTGGTGCTCTACCATGGGCCGATTCAATAAAATCGACATTGATATAATTGTAGATAAATACAGCGCAACCGACCGGTGCGACACCAATCGTTTTGCTTTGCATATCCATTTCTTCAATAACTTCAGCAACAATGCGGTGTACGACACCGTGGCTGCAACCAGGGCAATAATGCATGATATTGTCCGACAACACCTTGGATTTTTGGTAAACAAGGTTTTCTGGTGTTATAATTGGATTTGACATATCGTTGATTAACTACTTGATTTATAAATGATTTTTCAACGCATCGATGACCTCTTCCGGAGTCGGAACGACACCGCCCATACGACCAAAATGGAAGACTGGCACTTTGCCGTTAACTGACAAACGAACATCTTCAACCATCTGACCGGCATTCAATTCGACCGTCATCATGCATTTGACTTTTTCTGCGTATTTTGCCAAAACCTTAGTTGGGAAAGGCCAAAGCGTGATCGGACGCAGCAGTCCAACTTTCAGTCCTTCTGCCCGTAACGTTTCCACGGCATTTTGGCAAATTCTGGCTGAAGAACCGAAAGCAACCAATAAATAGTCGGCTTCTTCGCACATGAATTCTTCATAACGGACTTCCGTTGCTTCAACCAGTTTAATCCTGGCCTGACGTTCCTCATTTTGTTTTTCCATGATCGTAGGATCCAGTTCAAGTGACGAAATGAGGTTTCTATATCTGCCTTCCGTCTTGCCGGTTGCAGCCCAGGGACATTCGGCGATCACTTCTTCTTCTGTACGTCTTGGTTTATAAGGAGGCAATACCACTTTTTCCATCATCTGGCCAATCACACCATCAGACAAAATCATACTTGGAATGCGGTATTTAAACGATAATGTAAACCCAAGATCCACAAAATCAGCCATTTCCTGAACAGAAGCAGGTGCCAGTGTAATCAATTTATAATCGCCATGTCCACCACCTTTCACTGCCTGAAAATAATCAGACTGGCTGGCCTGGATGGTTCCCAATCCGGGACCACCTCTCATGACATTGACTAACAACATAGGCAGGTTCGCCCCACAGGAAAAAGAGACACCTTCCTGCATCAGGCTAACACCGGGACTGGATGAAGATGTCATCACTTTTTTCCCGGTTCCTGCACCACCAAACACCATATTGATGGAAGCGACTTCGCTTTCAGCCTGCAACACAACCATACCGGTTGATTCCCAAGGCCTTAATGCCATCAATGTTTCCATCACTTCAGACTGAGGAGTAATCGGATAGCCAAAGTAACCATCACAACCACACCGTATGGCTGCATGAGCTATTGCTTCGTTCCCCTTCAGTAATTTGACTTCTTCCATATTTTTCAACATTTAATCTTATATACTCGAATACATCCGTCCGGACACACCATACCACAACTAGCACAACCGGTACATTGATCCGGATATTGCATGTACGAATAAGGATAACCCTTTGAATTCACCTCTTTTGACATGCTCAGCACACCAAACGGGCAATTTTTGGTACAAACATCGCAACCTTTGCAGCGCTCGGTATCGACCTCGATAGCACCTTTCATTTTTGCCATTTATCTATCTGTTTTAAAAATAAATTACCTATGTTACAGTCTTTCACTCCAGTAAAAACAATCCGGAAAATACGGTCTTAAATTGACAGGCTGTCCGAAAAGTCCAAATACGGCTGAACCACTGCCTGTCATGGATGCATAGACCGCTCCGTGGTCATACAATTGTTGTTTGACGGTTCCAACAACAGGGTATTTCTGAAAAACATACGTTTCAAAGTCATTGATGATCGAACCTTTCCATTGGCTAACAGGCAGTTCAATCAATCTGTTCAATGATTGTTCCGGGAAAGCCGGCTGTATTGAAGCATAAGCCTCTGCCGTCGAAACAGCTACAGACGGTTTGATCAACACCAAAAACCAACCTTTCAGAGAGATGGCTGTCGGTTCAAATACATTACCCGTACCTGTTGCAAAAGCCGGACGATTCTTAATAAAAAAAGCGCAATCGGCACCTAATTTGAACGCCATTGTTTCCATTGTCTGTTGCGGCACCGTCAGCTGATGTATGTCTGCCAACAATTTCAGCATAAAAGCAGCATCGGAAGAGCCACCCCCTAAACCGGCACCCGAAGGAATCGCTTTATGGAGATAAACGGTGACCGGTTTCAATGGATAAGATTCCTGCAGCAACCTGAATGCTTTCGTGACAAGATTCTTCTCAGGATCACAATCAGGCGTTATGCCACTGATCATAAGCTGATAATCTGTCTGTTCATCGGATAGGACAATCTCCAATGCATCTTTCAGACCAATCGGATAAAAAACCGTCTCCAGGTTATGATACCCATCGGGACGCTTTTCTGTAATCCGTAGACCCAGATTGATTTTTGCAGTTGGAAAACAAATCATACCTCAATAACAGTCGTTTAAATCTGAAAAGACGCCACAAAGATACAAAATTAGAGCATAGAGACAAGTTATCAACAAATGATTGTTGATAGCTTTTTGGTTAAGGTGTGAATTTCTTGGTTAACTTTGGACACAGAAATATGAAAAATGGAAGCATCTGATAATAAACGGACATCAAGAAAAAAAAGCACTCAAAACGCGTTATCTGTCATCGGTCGTCGTCCGCCAGAAGCCAGAGAATTGGAAGAAGCCATATTGGGCGCTCTCATGCTGGAAAAAGATGCTTACTCCGTTGTCAGTGACATTCTGAAACCAGCCAGTTTTTATGTACACGCGCATGAGCTCATCTATACAGCTATTCAGAACCTATCCATCACTCAAAAGCCCGTGGATATGCTTACCGTCCAGGAGCAACTGCGTAAGCAGGGTGATCTGGAAGATGCCGGTGGGGCCTATTACCTGGCCGAACTGACTGGAAAAGTCGCCTCTACCGCCCATTTGGAATATCATGCCCGCATTGTTCAGCAAAAATACCTGGCCAGAGAGCTGATCAGTTATACCTCACAGGTTCAAGGTAAAGCATTTGATGAAACCATTGATGTGGACGATCTGATGCAGGAAGCCGAGGCCGGTCTGTTTGAGATTTCCCAGCACAACATGAAAAAAGACGTCATCCAGATCAATCCGATTATCGATGAAGCCTTCCGGTTACTGAACATTGCCGCCAAACGGGAAGACGGACTCAGCGGACTGGCAACAGGATTTCATGAACTGGACAAGATTACGTCAGGCTGGCAGAAATCTGACCTCGTCATTATTGCCGCTCGTCCTGCTATGGGTAAAACCGCGTTTGTCCTTTCCATGGCAAAAAATATCACGGTCAATTTCAAAAAGCCGGTTGCCTTGTTTTCACTTGAAATGTCCAACGTTCAATTAGTCAATCGTTTGATCGTAAACGTCTGCGAAATCGAAGGTGAAAAGATCAAGAACGGTCAATTGGCCGATTATGAATGGGATCAGCTGGACACCAAAATCAAGGATTTATACGATGCCCCTTTATTTATAGACGATACACCTAGTTTGTCAATCTTTGAATTCAGGACAAAAGCCAGGCGGCTTGTCCGTGAAGAACACGTCGAGCTGATCATCATCGACTACTTACAGTTGATGAATGCCAGTGGCACAGGCTTTGGAAGTCGTGAACAGGAAGTCAGCACGATTTCCCGGTCACTGAAAGGACTTGCCAAAGAGTTAAACATCCCCATCATTGCCTTGTCTCAGTTAAACCGTGCCGTCGAATCCCGTACCAGTTCAAATGCATCCGAGTCCAAACGGCCACAACTGTCAGACTTGCGTGAATCAGGTGCCATCGAACAGGATGCCGATATGGTCTGCTTTATCCATCGTCCTGAATATTACAAGATCACGGAAGATGCCAGTGGCAGAAGCTTACAAGGTATTGCTGAAATCATTATCGCCAAACACCGTAATGGTGCCACCGGCGACGTTCGCCTGAAATTCAAGAAACAATTCGCCAAGTTCATGAATGAAGAAGACGATATCATTCCCGGTCAGGACGGACAAATTTTAAGCTCCCGCATCAACCACGAAACAGCCTTCGCCAGCGAATCCAACTACAACGCCTCACCCTTCGGCGTCCAGGATAATAGCGTCCCGTTCTAACCCATAGTCTTCAATTTGATACTTCAAAATCTCCATTCAGCCCCCATATATCGCTAACTATCAAACAAGAAATCGGCTAAACTTCAAGCATTGAATAGCTTAGAAATTTAGCCGATTTTAACGTTCTGTGACCACGGGGGGATTCAAACCCTCAACCTTCTGATCCGTAGTCAGATGCTCTATTCAGTTGAGCTACGTAGCCGTTATTTTTACGCCCGCAAAGATAGTAGTTTTCAACTAACCGTGCAACCCATTACAGCACTTTTTTCAAATTTTATTCAACGAAACGGCGGCCAAACAAGAGATAACCGATATTGATTCCGACGTTCCAGTTCCCTTTTGGATAGCTGTAGTTGTTCACAAACAAGCTTAACGTGGTGAATGGCAGGTTATAAACCAAAGACCCTTCTGCGATATATTGCATGTTAGACCAAGAACGAGTTGTTACAGCTATTTGATCTGGGCCTCGTTCGTACATGGTAAGTGGAAAGAAGCCATAAAATTCCGTGCGCAAGAACAAAGACGGATAAAGGTTCACGATGGGCAGCACGCCTAACGCCAGAAACTGGTTGGACCGGTACGCTTCATTGAATGTTGTCTTGCTGTGCAAGGTCGGAGAAAAAGACGGAGCCTGGATGATGCTTGAGGTATAGTTGTCCAACGCACGTTTGTTGTTGAAAACAGCTTCACCTTTAAGTCCAAGAATAAATTTGCCTTTCTGCTGCAAGTATTGTTCGAATCCACCGGACAGTTGAACATAGGACAAGGACTTATCGCCCTTTGGAGTTGAATTGCCGATCGAATCCGGGTACCGGAAACTTTCAGCACCTGTAATGTATTGAGCCGTCAGATGCCTGAATCCTCCTTCGGTCGGGTATTGCTTGCTGTTTAAATCATTCTTTTCCAAGCGAGCCGAACCATCCAATAACAAATAGGTACTTTGATCGAAACTGTTTTCTGAGAATGTTTCCAGTTT
Source organism: Bacteroidota bacterium (assembly GCA_030706285.1). Taxonomy (GTDB): domain Bacteria; phylum Bacteroidota; class Bacteroidia; order Bacteroidales; family UBA1402; genus UBA8389. Next base: position 709 of record JAUZOU010000152.1, on the reverse strand, counting down.
TGTTTGCATGTATTTGTCCTTCAGCACGGCTCCGGCAAATCCGAATTCCATTTTACTGTTGTTGGAAACCGGTAAGGCATATCTGAATTTCAGGAACGATTCATGCTGTTTTATATAGGCTGGCCTGTCATCTTTGTAAAACAATTTCTCGCCCTGAAACATGTTGTAATTCATCGAGGAAAATTCAGTTGAAAGGTATCTTGGTCTGTCATCTGTTGAAAAAATAACAGCTTTCAGACTGATGGCATTTAAAATCCTGCCCATGTAGGCATCAATATAATAGTGCTGGGAAAACTGGTTTAAAATGCCATATTCGACACCAAGATATACCTGATTGGAAGTGGAAGACGATAAGTTGGCCCCAACAGCCAAATGAACACTGTTGTTCATCGTGACGTCCAGTATCAGTTTGAACGAATCATCTGTTTCATCATAGACGGCATGTGGAATAATTTCTGTTATTTTCTTGTCTGCAAGCAACTTAAAGTATCCGACCTTAAAATCCTCCAGTGAAAAATAGGCTTCTCCGTTTTGCTTTAAGATTTTAAGAATGTAATCCTTTTCGTTCTCTGTCACCCCATGAATTTCAATTTTCCGGAATCGAAGGACTGGGAGTTTGCTTCTGAACAGGTATCTTCTCATGTTGACCTCTAACGGATCAACCCGTCTTTTTACCAGCCTTTTAAAACTATCGATATTGGCAATGGTT
>JAUZOU010000151.1 GCA_030706285.1 Bacteroidota bacterium | reverse complement strand
TCGCTCAGATTAAGTGTAAAAGATAATGGTTTTGGTATTTCTGAAAAAGAGATTAAACATATTTTCAACAATTTTGAACGTGGTGACAAAATTGAGCGCAGGGGGATTGATGGCTTTGGTATCGGTTTGAATTATGTTCAAAAAGTTATTAAAGCGCATAAGGGAACAATCAGCGTTAAGAGCGAAGAAGGAAAAGGGAGCGAATTTATCATTGAATTACCCAGTAAATAATTTCTATCATGATAAAGCTATTGTTGGTTGAAGATGACAATGTGTTAGGCTTCATCATTAAAGATGGAATGGAGCTGATCGGTGAATATGAAGTCATGTGGGCTAATAATCCTACAGAAGCGTTGAAAGTTTTTGATACATTTAAACCAGATGTGATTGTTTCGGATGTTGAAATGCCCGAAATGAACGGATTGGATTTTGCTCGAAAGATCCGGGAAAAGGATTCGGCTATTCCTATCGTTCTGGAAACTTGTGTTACTTCGAGTAAAATTATTTTGGAAGCCTATTCGATTGGTATTGACAACTATATAAAAAAACCTTTCTTACCGGAAGAATTGCATGCGTATCTGCAGGGATTGATTAAACGTATCGGCATCAAAGCTGCGGCTGAAAAAGATGAAAATGTCATTCCGCTTGGAAAAATTGAATTCAACATCAAACAACAAGGACTACATACACCTGATGGATTTATTCATCTGTCCATGCGTGAGTCCAGTCTCCTTGAATTATTATACAAGAATCAGGATCAGATTGTAAAAAAAGAAACCATTGCCGATTTAATCTGGGGTGGCGAAAAATTCTTTACGGCACAACGATTAGATGCCTTTATCTATTCATTGAGGAAGTATCTGGCTTCTGATACCCATGTTCAAATCAAAACCATGCGCGGCATTGGCTATATGATGACTATCGAATAGTCATCACTGTTTTACGGAAGGAGTAGCCGTCGTCATGGTCGTTCTGGGAAAAGATAGTCTGGATGTGATCGTATAGCTGATTAATTGCTTTAACTTTTCCTCACTGATTCCCTGTTTCGGATTAAAGCTATTGGTTTGCATATAAGTCAGTATACTATTGTAAAGCTGTCTTGGAGCAGGTTTGTCGATTAATTCATTCAATTTGGTGGTACATATCAACAATTTCCCAGCTCCCACTTTAAATTCACAAATCAGTCCAAGTTTGCAGTTTCTTTCCACATTATCAATAACTTGTACGATAGGCGTATAATTCGCATCGATTCCATCCAGAATAAGAAAGCGGCTTGACTTAACGATATCCCACCATTGCCAGTTTGAATAAAAATCGGTTGGAAATGAGTTGAAGATTGGGTGTTTCGGATTCATCAGCAAGCCAAGTGTACCTGGAGAAACAGGTTTGCGTGAAGATTCGCTGATTGACTTGAACATGCCATAATTCCAAAAGTCAGGCGTGAATTGGCCGGGCAAACTGGTTTGATAGATACTTGAGATTCTTGGCATCAGTAAGACCTTCCCTCCTGCCTCTAGTTGATTCATAACAGCCTTGTTCAGTATGTTAGATACATAAACATCACCAGGATTGCTTGTCGCTGAAACCGAATAAACCCATAACGGATAACTGTTTTCAAAGATTGTGCTGTCAATTTGTATTGTTAGATTCATGCGGATCGGTCTATTAAAAGAATGTAGTGAGAAATAAATAGTTCCAGGTTTTGACAACCGGCCATTGGCCATCGCTGTTCTTGGCAGGGTGCCACTTTTTATGATTTGTCCTTGAACATCGGTTAACATCCATTTTATTTTTTTATGGATGGATTTATTGGAATAATTGGAAACCAGGACTTTCGCTGAGAAAACATCTGTATTATTCCAACAGTAAGTTTTAAAAGACAACATTGGCACCACATCGTTGGTAAATTGAATCCATTTTTCACGTTTAATGACGTTTTTACTGTCCATAAACGCATCTAGCATACCAACCAGTGCTGTACCCTGGCCTGGATAATCCTGCAGGTCCAACAACTGAAAACCAGCAAGCCCTTGCGTCTTTAAAGCTGCTTCAATTTCAGCCCGATAGCAGATCGCTGCCAGAGCACCTGATGCACGTTGGAAATCAATATTTTGGCGAAGCATCCCTGCCTTAGAGAGACGCTTTTTAAAAAGCGCCAGATTGTCGGCTTTCAAGACACCAGTATATTTTTCAATTTCTTTGAAATCCGGATACACCTGATATTGACCGACTTCATGGCTAATTGTCGGCATGAGAATAGTCGATACCGGTAAATCAAACGTGATCTCAGTTGAGGGGGGGACGCTGTTCAGAATACCTCCTTCCGGTGAATCCGAAAATGACTGAGATAAGCGTAGATGTGTAATTGGATTATCTCCGAATGACGGAGTACGTGCAGCAACCAGATAATCTGATCCAGGAACAGGGCCAGTATAGCCAATATTGAAATTGGTACCCCCTGTATACAAAGGTCTGTTATCAGCTTGTTTTAATTCAGCCATCAGCTCTGTGGCCAACGCGGGATCGCCACTGAGTTCATTGCCCATAGAAAATAGAACAAAAGATGGATGATTGGCATAGTTCCTTAAAATGGCTAATCCTTCTTCTTTCAATTGGTGATAAACCCGGCCTGGAGTCAGTTGTCCCCAGAAAGGCAATTCGACTTGCAGAAACATACCTAATCTGTCTGCAGCCTCAAATGCAGCTTCCGGTGGGCACCAGGAATGAAACCGGTAATGATTGATGCCCCATGATTTTGCCGTACTGAGCAGTTTGATCCAGCTTTCGGTATCAGTTGGCGTATGCCCTGTCAACGGAAAGACACAGGCATCATTCTTGCCTCTGAGAAATAGGACTCTGCCATTGATGGTAAAGTGCGTCCCTTTCGTAGCAAATTTACTTAATCCAAAATCGATAGCCTGTTTGTCTTCTATACCATGGTCTTTGTTTTGGATGGAAACATAGAGTTTAAATAACGGCTGGCGGTAATCATCCCACAAATGCATAGTATGAGACATGTCATAATGTAATTTGATGACGTTAGCGGATGTGACAACATAACTGACCGGCATTGTCTTGACCTGGATAGAGCCGATTTTTTTGACAAGTGTCAATTTAGTAGCTAGATTGACAGATTTGGGCGCATTCTTGAGGGTTATGCGCACGGTAAGTTTTTTTGCTTCAAAATCAGGCGTTATTTTAATATGGTCAATATACGTTTTAGAAGAAGCTTCCAGGAATAGTTTGCCGATAATGCCGTTCCAGTTTGTTTGGGTATCATCGCTATAGATATGGACATTTCCATAAGGGGTCAGTTGAAGATCATTGTCGATGCGTAAGGTAATGGTATGTTTGCCAGGAGTCAGGACCTTGGAAAGATCGTATTCCTGCGGAGAACAAAGCAGTTTGGATTGACCGATATACTGATCGTCTACCCAGACCATGGATGGTTTCGTCCTTTCAAGGAACAACCGGATGTGTTTACTCTCCCATTTTTCAGGAATAGAGACCTCTTTTCTGTACCAGGCTGGTCCTTCATACCGATAGAGACGTCTTAAATGAGATGTTCCGGAAAAGGCGAACGATGTTGCCTGCCCTTTATGACTGATATCGGTGGTTCCAGGCAAGTCTATATGATCGGTCAACTCTCTTGTATACCATTTATTATTGATTCCTGCATTAGAAGTGTCTGCTTCAAATTGCCAGTTTCCTGACAGGTCAATGGTTGGCCTTAGTTCTTCCTCTTTTTTAATACAAGAGACGGTGGTCAGCGTTATAAGTGTTAGAAAAACGATTTTCTGAAAGGATAGTGTTTTCATAAAGTCAGTTTATCCAGTGTAGGATGTCATAAAAACGATGTATTACACACAAATATCTGTTAATTTTTCAATTATTCAAAGATTCACGAATTTAAAATTGAATAAAAGTCGGATTGGCCACTGATGTCTCTTTATCAGTGTTAATAATCCTTAATACGGTAAATTAAATAGTTGGCTTAAAGAGGGCGATCGTGCATAAATATGTACTTTCGCGCAAATAGAGGAACGCATTCAAAATCGTAACTGAATGCTATCTGTTGATGTATTGTTTGTATAAATTTTTCAGGTTTTAAATAAGGTAGAATGGATTGGTTTTACGATTTGGTGTGGAATAACTCTGTCGCACATACAATTTTTTTGTTAGGCATTGCTATTGCTTTAGGTGTATACTTAGGCAAAATTAAAGTTGGAGGCATCTCACTTGGTGTCACTTGGGTATTGTTTGTCGGAATTATTTTAAGCCATTTTGGTCTGACGATTGATGGCGATATTTTACATTTTCTGAAGGAATTCGGATTGATCTTATTTGTATATTCAATCGGTTTGCAAGTTGGCCCCAGCTTTTTCTCTTCCTTTAAAAAGGATGGGCTTCGGCTGAATGGTTTGGCGACGGCGAATATATTGCTCGCGGTCGGTATAGCTGTTCTTTTTTATTATATAACCAATCTGCCGATTTCGACGATTGTGGGTATTTTATATGGTGCTGTTACCAATACACCTGGTATGGGCGCAGCCCAAGAAACATATACACAGGTTACTGGCACGGTTGATCCGACCATAGCGCTGGGGTATGCAGCGGCCTATCCCCTTGGCGTGATTGGCATCATTGGTGCAACAATTTTGTTAAAATACATGTTCAGGATCAAGATGGAAAAAGAAACTGAACGTGTCAACAATGAAAATAACCTAAACAGCAATTTTGCCCTGTTGACTGTCCAGATAAAGAATCCTGCCATTTTCGGAAAGAAAGTTCAGGAAGTGACAGGTTACCTCAACGAGCGTTTCATTATTTCCCGTGTACGTAAAAAAGACGGGTCGGTTTATTTGTCCACGGTGAATACCGTTTTGGAACCTGACGACTATGTTTTTGTAGCAACAGAAGAAACGGAACGAAAAAAGGTACTGGCATTTTTGGGCTCAGAAGTTGAAATGGATTGGGAAAAAGATGAACTCAATCTGGTATCTCGCAGGATTCTCGTAACAAAGGAAGCTGTCAATGGCAAAACATTGGGTTCTCTTCAGCTGCGTAAAACGTATGATATCAATATCACTCGTATTAATCGTGCTGGGGTTGATTTTCTGGCAACGCCTTCGCTGTCGTTACAAATTGGAGACCGTGTGATGGTGGTCGGTTCAGAATCGAATATCAAAGAGGTTGAAAAAGTATTGGGTAATTCGTTGAAACGGTTGGATATTCCGAATCTAACGCCTTTGTTTATTGGTATTGTACTAGGTGTCGCTCTTGGATGCATTCCATTTCAGTTTCCAGGTATACCACAGGCTGTAAAACTAGGACTGGCTGGAGGTTTGTTGATTGTCTCTATCCTGATTGGGCGTTTTGGGCCAAATGTTCATCTGAATACCTTTGCAACCATGAGTGCCAACTTGATGTTAAGGGAAGTTGGGATTACCCTCTTTCTTGCTAGTGTCGGATTTTCATCCGGAGAACATTTTGTCGAGACTGTTTTTACAACAAACGGACTCATGTGGGTTGGGTTGGGATTTTGTATCACAGTGGTCCCGTTGCTGATCGTTGGGTCTATCTCCAGAGGTATTCTCAAGATGAATTATTTCGAGATCATGGGGCTTTTAGCTGGAAGCACCACAGATCCGCCTGCTCTTGCCTATGCAAATGAATGCAGTAACAGTAATCTTCCGTCTGTTGCTTATTCTACCGTATACCCTCTTACAATGTTTTTAAGGATTTTGACAGCTCAGTTATTAATCCTTATCTTTGCCTGAATCAGGCAAAGCCTTTGGCATTCAAGGCCTCAGGCTCAGTCGTTTTCAGACAGGAAAGTATGGTTTATCCCGATAATTTTGAACAGAAAATAGGTTTTGATCAGGTCCGGCAACTACTGTTATCCGGTTGTTCAAGTGAACTTGGAAAGGAAAAAGTTAGCAAAATGACTTTTTTGACCAACCATGAGGCGATTTTGGAACAGTTGAACCGTGCTCAGGAGTTTGTACAGATTAAGACCGGATCGGATCATTTCCCTGACTGTTTTTTCTATGATGCCCGTCCGGCATTGAAAAAAGCGCGTATTGAAGGAGTCTGGCTGGATGAATCCGATGTGTTCTCCCTGAGACGATCGTTGGATTCAATTGTTCAGTTAGTCCGTTTCTTTTCTCAGAGAGACGATAGCAACTTATATCCATGTTTAGGCCGGTTGGCAGAAAAAACGCCAACTTTTCCAAAGGTTATACAACACATTGATGCGATTCTGACAAACACCGGTGAGATAAAAGACAGTGCTTCTCCCGAGTTGGGCACGATCAGGCGAGAATTGACTTCAACTATGAGCAGTCTTTCGCGGCGATTGCAGCAATTGCTTCGAAAGGCCCAGCAGGAAGGCTATGTAGATAAGGATACTACTCCAAGTGTGCGTGACGGCAGGTTGGTCATCCCTGTTTCTCCTGCGTTCAAACGCAAGATTAAAGGTATCGTCCATGACGAATCAGCAACTGGTAAAACCGTTTACATTGAACCGGAAGAATTGGTCGATGCCAATAACCGGATCAGAGAACTTGAAAATGAAGAAAGACGCGAAATCATACGCATCCTGACTCGTTTCACCGATACAATAAGGCCGGATGTTGAAGCGATGGCGGATTCTTATAATTTGCTGGCCGAAATCGATTTTTTAAACGCCAAGGGCGCGTTTTCTATACAGATTGGTGCCATTAAGCCACGTTTCGATGATTCTCCCTGCCTGGAATGGGTCAAAGCCATTCATCCGTTACTGCAACTGTCGTTACGGAAACAGCAGAAAGACGTTGTCCCCCTTTCTCTTGGCCTGACAGCTACTCATCGGCTGCTCATTATTTCCGGACCCAATGCTGGCGGTAAGTCTGTTTGTCTTAAGACTGTTGGTCTTCTACAATATATGCTACAATGTGGAATGATGATTCCATTGCATGATCAATCACGTACAGGATGGTTCGAACGTCTTTTTATAGATATCGGAGATGAACAATCCATTGAAAACGATCTAAGTACATACAGTTCGCATTTGCTGAATATGAAGTACTTTTTGAAATACAGTCAGGAAAGGACGCTC
>JAUZOU010000150.1 GCA_030706285.1 Bacteroidota bacterium | reverse complement strand
TCGAACAAGTCTTTATACAACAGATTATGAGGCTGATGAGCATCTCTAAAGGCATTAAACCCGGCCGCTTTGATCTGTTGCACCCTCGATTCGATTTGTTTATCGGAGAAGGAATGGCTGATGCCCAGCTGATGTTCGTATTCCCCGATGCCATTGAGGAAAACTGGCTTATCGTTGATGTACAGCCGGTGGTCACCGTCGTTGCGGGTCTGAGGCCAGCTGACGGTTCTGAAACCATAGGGTGTCCGGAGCTCGTCGATGACCTTGCCGTCTTCCTTCAACAGGGTAATCAGAGTATACAGAACCGGCTTTTCCGGAGACCAGCGTTCAGGTGCCTTTTCCATCGTCAGCACCTGCTGAATCGTATCTTCTTCACCCGGATCGATTTCCAGGTCGTTGACAGACCGGGCAGCCATGATGCCATTTTCATCCACCAACTTACTGACCACCTGAATACTACGAATGATTTTTCCATAGTTCTTCAAGGTCGTTTCCACCTGCGTCTCCGCACCATCCGGACGGATACTGCCCGGTTCATTCCAGAGAAACACACCGAACGGTTGGATCCGCACCTCATTGGTCACCACCAATGTCACCGGGCGGAAAATGCCAAGTGGCTGAGAACCTTCCGAAAAGCCCATTTCCCCTGAACAGCCACCGCAGATCCAAGGCAAGTCTGAAATCATGGCAGGTTGTTCAACTTTGACCATCAACTCATTCCATCCGTTTTCATGAAGTGCACCGGTCACATCCAACGTAAACGTCGTCAGCCCGCCTTGATGAGCGCCGATTTGCCTGCCATTGACAAAAACAGTCGCATACGAACCAACCCCCTCAAAATACAGGAAGCACCGGTTGCCCTCAAGGTCTGCAGGTGTCTGAAACGTTCTTTTATACCAGGCTGTCCCATGCAGATTCCCATGCTTCAGCCGTCTGTAACCATAATACTGGTCCCAGTTATGCGGGACAAAGACGGCTGTCCAGGTTGAATCGCCATCCAACCTGGATGACCAGGCTCCATTCAACGAGAGTTCTTTTCTAAACTGTGTTGACTCCGGTTCCGGAAAACGGACCGCGCTACGCCCCACCGGTTTTGACGTAGCCAATGCAATGCCCCGCTGGTTAGCTTGATTGACAGCACAATAGAAATGATACACGATGCCGTTGTGACTGATCACACACGGTTTGTGCGCAAACAAATCATCATACGATTCCGATGGATAGATCAGCTTTTCTCCTTTCCAATCGGTCCAGTGAATCAGGTCGTAGGAACAGCAGAAATTGTTATAGGCTTTGTAGGGAACGCCCGGGCGAAAGGCCGAATAGTAAAATAGGACAAACAAATCACCCATTTGCTGAACATCGGCATCACCGGTAATGCCACCTTCATGGTTAACCACCGGATTTCCGGCATACCTGGTCCAGTTCTTCATGTCATGGGACAACGCAATGCCGATTCGTTCCCCCTTCACGTTGGAAACCGGGTTGACACCGCCGGCATTATAGAACATGACAAAGGGAGCGCCGAGGATCAACTGCTTGTCCCACATCACCGAGCTTTTATATTGAGTCAAGCTTTCCCACCAGCCATTGGCTGGATCTTCAGGAGAAAGGACCGGTCTGTCAAAGGTTTCCCATTCATGTGCTTCCCCGATATGGCCAGCCGTATGTGCCACACCCACCTTGAGCATCCCTTGTTCATACCCGGGCGTATTGCCGCCGATGTATGTCATCCAGTATTGTCCGCCAACTTTCCTCACGTGATAACCGCCTCCCCACCGGCGATCGATCAATGACATGAAACCTCCTCGCTGATTGGTATCCCAGCCAGTGTCTTTGAATGAAAGAATTTTTCCCAAAGACCTCCAGGTCAGCAAATCGGAACTTTCGGCCAGCCAGGTTTCATATCCCCGGCCATCCTTTCCTTCCTTACCGTTGTAAACGAGGTAAGTCATGTACCAATCACGACCATGACGGAAAACAACCGGACAATCCATTTTATAGTCATTCCGTTCGGGAGCGAGAACCAGGCCGTATTTGAAAGGTGTTTTGACAGCCTCATAGACTTGCTGCATGCGAGCTGCTGAAACCGGATCAGGTGTGGGCCGTATGGCTTCTGTATGGCTGATTTTTCCAGGAGCGCCAGCCTCTTTACCGGTTGAAGCAACCACCTCACTGACAGCCAATGTCAACATGACTGCCACCGATAAAGGCACGTACTGCCTGAATAAATTCTTTATATAAAAACGTTTATAAACCACCATATCAGCTAATTAGAAAATATTAATAGAACAACCAGTCTATCGATTTCTTATCGGAAAGCCCGGCATCTCTAACCGGAACCGGTTGGGTTCCGTCTGCAAAGCCAAGCACCAGCACCGCTCCTTTAGGCAACGTCAGAATATGATTTCCAGCCGGAAAGGTATAGGTATGAATATCCACCGGCGGTTGACCTGTTATGGCCAACGCATTGGAAAGGCGGGCTTCTGCCTGCCCGTAATCATTGGCACTGGCATCTGTTTCAAGTCTAGGTGGAGCCAGGTAATTGACCTGCACCGTCCTGAAATAACCAACCAGCACGGAGACCGGTTTGTTGCAGCTGAAACGGATTTCGGTCGGTTTGGTCTGCTGATCACCGTAGTGCCACCGGATGCCTTTCAGGTGCTGCAACTCTTCGGCAGCCTGGACAACCGGACTCTCCCTGTCGACAAATGCATAGGGCGCTTCCTTCAGTGTCACCAGTTTTAAAGAGGTGTCGGAAAGAGAGACATCTACAGCATTGAGCGGTCTTCCGGGCGGTTCAGCCACCTGCCCGGACCTGCCGCGTTTCAGGTTGTCCAGGTTCATTTCGAAACTGGACAATTCTGCTTCGTAAAGAGGCAGCAAGTCCGCCCAAGTCTTATTTTTTCCCTCATCTCCTCCTACCGGAATGCGTCGTTGTTTTGTTTGCATACTATTAGCATACAGATAGTTATCATTTGCCAGCAAAACCAGTTCTTTATACTCATCCAGACTTTTCCGAAGATAAGGCAAGGCCCTTTCCAAGTCGGTCAATTCGTTTGAATACGAAAAGCGCATCACCAGCGTCGCCGCCATGACTTTGTCGGAAAAAGACCGGGCAAACACCGCCATACAATGGACATCATTTTTCAGGCGGGCAAATTCTGCCTGATTGGCTGTAACGGAGGTCACCTGGTCAATGGCCTTGACGGCTGCATCACCATGAGCCACAGCTGCCTGAATGACTGCCACCGGATTGTTGTCCGAATGAGAAGCGCCCATCCATTCCTTGCTGACATAATCAGCCAGCCGTTCTCCGCCCGGATCACAGGAATTGATGAAATCGGGGAAACAATTCCAGCGATCTGGATTGATCAGCTGGCTCATAAACGAACCGAGGAGGAATGTCTGACGATTGCCTTCCGTGATGGCAAACTTACGGGTCAGCATCGGTGCAATTTCACCCATTTCTTCGTAAGCTTCCAGTATCAGACGGCTCTGGTCTCCACAACCATAGTTGGCCGCCAATTGTCCTGCCCAATACGCTTTTTCCTCATCAGGCTGCCTGTCTACTTTCCAGGCATACCGTCCCCATGCTTTGTACCACATCCAGTCACGGTCCGTCTGATACAGCCGGGGCTGCACTTTGTCAGCCGTGTACGGCCAGTCCCAATAGGAAGCCTGCGGATACAAGTGCAACCCATTGGCACCCTGAACCGTATGCATGGCATTCACACAGTTGCGGATAAAACCGGGCGCGCTCCAACGGAAAGGCTCCAGATTGGCCAGGATATGGACATTTGAAATATGAGTTGAACCAAGTTCACTTAAGTCCTTGTGTATCTTACTCCAAGGACCACCTGGTGTATAGGTGACCAACGACTCTCCGGTGTACTTGTTCATGGTATACAGATTCTTGTACAATGGCAGCGCTGAATCCATCACCATCTGGCAATTGGTATCGTGCGCCCGCAAGATAATGGGCACTTCTTCTGTCTTCCCAAGTGCCTTCAGCCCATCCTGTACGCCTGGGATGATGGTTTTTGTAAACCATGCCACGTCATCTTCGTAGGTATTCATGGCTTCGCCCAGACAAACGAGCAGACCCACGTTCGGGTATTTTTCAATAAAGGCGGAAATGGATTTGCGGGTATAATCAGCCAACAACGGCGTAATCGGACGGTTTCTGTCCTGCGTCTTAATGCCGTAATGCTCGGCAAACGGCTTTGAAACAAGGATGTTATAAAACATCTGAATCACCCAGATGCCGCGTTTGTCGGCTTCTTCCGTCAGAAACCGGAAGATGTCTTCGTTCTTGCGAAAATCAGCTTCACTGACTTCCATGGCAAACGGATAGTCCTTGAGTTTCACCAAGGAGGCAAACGGGTGGCCGTTCCACAAATACAACGAGTTCATGCGGTTTTCCAACAACATATCCAGGTATTTCACCCACATAGCTTTATCATAAAACCAGGGAAAAGTTTCCGTTGTATAGGGATATTCATATACCGTCCGGCCAGGCAGATAATAAGGTTTCTGAAGACCGACGCAAGCACCGCGCAACACCATGTCCGGTTGGTCTGACACGTTCAGGCCGGCGGGCAGGTGACCTGTCTGCTTGATACGGTCACACAACTCCATGCAGGCATACAATGTTCCAGTGGCATCCACGCCTCTCAACACTATGGTCTGACCGGTTGAGTAGATCTGATACCCCTCTTTATGCGTTTGCTGTGGCATGATTAGCTTGCAACGTTGAACACAGGCCGTCATGACCGGATCACCGGTTTCAGCGATCAGCAAGCGGGAATGACCGGATTTCGAAGGCCACCGTTTCTTGACATTATTCAAACCAACTATTTCTTTTTTAACCACATAGCCGACTGATGTTAAAGCAGTTTCCAACTTTTCCACACCGAAAAGGATCCTGACCGAAGCCGTTTCAGACCGGTATAAGGTCACGGTTTCCGCTGCCAGATAGCAGGGCATCCATCCCAACAACACGATAAGCAACTTTCTGACCATTTGGTTCATCCATTAACGGGTAACAACGATTTCCCGACCATCACCTTTCACCAACAGCCGGTAATCGCCTGAAGCCATTTTTTCAATCATGCCGGTCGAGGCTTTCGGTTTTTTGGCAGCCTTGAAATACAAATAACCCTCACCTTCTGACGCACTCACCTTAATGGTCCTGGCATTCGCGTAGACCTTGATTTGCCCGTTCGGCGTCGGGACACTGCCTTTCAGCCAGTTCAAATCACCAAGTTCCGGACGGATTTCAAACTTGGAATACCCGGGAGCGACCGGCTTGACACCCAGAAAATACTTACCCAGCAAATAGACGGGACTGGCGCCCCAGGCATGACACAAACTTTTCCCATAAGGGCGCTGGTACATAGCCAAATGCTGGACGCCGGTCTCTTCCGGATTGTATTTTTCCCAAAACGACGTGGCACCGGCCTTCAGCATTCCACCCCAGTAATGGCGCATTTCATTCAGCACATAATCCGTTTCGCCCATTGTGCACATGGCTTCCAGTTCATAGAACCGCATGTAAGGGGTTGAGATCTTCATGATGCTGTCGTTGAGGATGACATGTGTCTTTACCGCTTCTTTCTGTTTGTCTGTCAGGTAATTGAAAAAGATGGCGAACATATTGGTATAACGGGTCACCACACCATCACTCTGGCCGTTGACTTTGTTATGAACGAATGCTTGCCTGCTTTGGTCCCAGAATTCATTCAACAGGATGTGCTTAACGCTGGCAGCCAACGCTTCATAACGGGCTTGATCGGCTGGTTTACCGACCAGACCGGCACATTCAGCCATTGTTTCCAGACTCCTGCAATAGAGCAGTTGCTCAAAACTGACTTCTCCTTGCTTTGACATCTCTTTGTCGGTCCAGTCGATGAACACCCAATCTCCGGGCAAACCTTCCAATAGTCCCCGGCTGTTCCTCCGGCTCAGGACAAACTGCATCATGCTCTCCATTCGCGGATACAGTTGCTCGATAAACGTTTTATCTCCGGTATACAGGTAATAATCGGACAGACTAAGAAACCAGTAAAACGTATAGTCCATGATGGTGTTGATGTGGCTGGTCACCGGGTCTTTTCCCCTCAGCAGCTGAATGGTCCGCTCTACAGTCGGTGCATCGAAAAATAGGTAATAGTTCATCAGATAACTCTGGTACGCGTCTCCGGACCAGACCCATCGGTCACGCTTGATGCCGTCGATGAAGAATTCGCGGGTGGTTAGGTGTAAGGTATAATCGCTGACATCCCAGATCCTGTTCAACAAGGTATCGCTGCACCTGAAACTACCCCTTTCGGTAACCGGTGCAAATTCATACAGCATGCTGATTTGCTTAAAGGTGACGCCTCCATCGGTTTCTATGTACAGATAGCGGTAAGCCTTCGAATCGTTTACCTGCAACTTGGCAACGGACGCAGTTACCTGAATCCGGTCCGTCGTTTCACAATGCAACGTATCAGCCGCCTCTTCTGCCGATTCCCCGTAATAAATCCGGATCCATCCTTTCCCCTCAACACCTTGAAATAACGGAAAGCCCATCGTTTCCTTGCCGAAATCGACCAGCATGCCTATACCTTTCGGTTCCATGCTGACGGCAGCCATCGGCGAAACTGGTAGCTTATAGGCGGAGGGCAAGGCGGATGGGGTATCAAAGTTCCAACTCCCGGCGTGCCTATAGATGGTCCCTGACTTGCCGGAAGTTCTGCCGGAGGCATCGATCCATTCTTTGTCCTCAAAGGTGGCTTTCCACTGAGGTCCGGTGGCCACAGTCTTACCCTGAACATACAACGCCGGTACCCGATCGAGGCAAAAAACCTTGATGTTCAGCGAGTGTTTACCGGCCGGCAACAACACGTTGTCTGGCATGCCAGGATAAAATTTTCCATCAAGTTTGACATTATAACGTCCTTCTGCACAAATTGTTATAGTTTCTTGTTCAGCCAAATTCAACTCCGTTGAAAACTCGACCAGACTATAATGACTGTCCATCTTCCAGAACGGCGGAAAAAAAGTGCCGCGTTCTGTACGGCGGTTGTGCAGGTTGTTTCCCAACCACAGTTCAT
>JAUZOU010000015.1 GCA_030706285.1 Bacteroidota bacterium | reverse complement strand
GAGGGTATAGTTGGCTTTGTCCGAACCGGCAATGGTCAAGGCCGGAGTGACGGAAATATCTGTTCCAATACCGGATTGAGCAAAAGCACCAATCGAATCGGCGATGGTTACATTCTCTGATCCGACGATGCCGGTCAACGCCCCAAGAATTTTGGCTGTAGTCTTGCCATCATAGATCTTTGATTGAGCCGCTGCATTGGCAACAGTCAGTCCCTTCGGCGTGATACTGGCTTTGAGACCGGATGGCTGAGTCAGCGAATAATTGGCAGTATCTTTTCCGGAAATGGTAAAGGCTGGAATAACGGAAAGATCATTTCCGATAGTTGATTGGGAAAAAGTACCAAATGCAGTATTTAGGACGACTTCGTCAGAATTTAAAACGCCAGCCAGCGTTGCCCCTGTAATTGATGCAGTTTTTCCTCCATCGTATTGTTTAGTTTGAACGATCGCATTGGTTATATTTAGCGGTGCTTTCCCAATGATAAGATTTCCGCTGGCAGAACCAGTATAACCATCAGCTGTAATAGTAGCGACAACAGCATAAGTCCCTGCATTTTTTGGTTCGCTTGAACTATTGTTATAGGTAATGCTATAGGACAATCCTGAAGGAACAGTGACCACCGTTGCAGAAATAGGAGAACCTGTATATGTTTGAGCTAATTGAGATAAGGTGACAGTGGCGTCTTGAGTTCCACCAGTTACCGTAATTGTCATGGTATAAGCCGACAAGCTTATTTCAGCGGAAGAGGCAATGATGTTAAACGTAAAAGACGAATTCTTTGTTCCATTGAATGTCAGTTTTGTTACATCATTGCAAATAGCCCCGGCTGTAACAGAAAATCCATTGTATTTTAATGTTCCGCTGGAAGGAAGTGTTACGATTTTGATTCCATTGAAGGTGTGGTTTGCATCTGCATCACTGAATGTAAAATCAGATGCAGCAAAACTGAAGTCATTCTTTGCAACTGTTGTAACAGTTCCATTGCCTCCGACCGGCGGATTACTATTTGTGTAGATTGAAATACTGACACCAACTGTAGCGCTTTTTGATTTTCCATCCGTCAAATAATAGGAAAAAAAGTCAGAAGGCGCTGCCGTGCCGTTGTTTGAATAGGTAAATGAACCATTGCTGCTTAAGGTAAATGTCCCTGAATTATAGCTTGGAGCAGTAACCAAAACGGCAGTCATTTGGTCTCCGTCATCATCGAAATCATTCGACATAACATTCCCTGTGATAGAACTGCCTTTAATGCAGGAATAATTATCTGTCACTGCTGTCGGCGCTGTATTGGCAACAGCCGGTGTCGTAAAGATGACGGTGTTTCCGTAAGCCGTACCTTTTGAGTTAACCGCAAAGGCTCTGGCGTAATATTTTGTATTAAGAGACAATCCTGTCAGATCGCATGTAAAGGACCCGCTCCCGGCAGTGGCAGTTGTGACTTTATTGTCTGAAGTTGTAGGGCTCGAAGTACTGGTACTCCAACAAACACCTCTCTGAGTGATTGCAGAGCCTTTGTCATTTGTGATGATACCACCACTTTTTGCAGAATTTCCGGATATTGAATAAGCCTCAGTTGTAGTCAATACTGCAGTTGAGACGCTTGCCATCGTACTTGAAGAATATTTCAGCAGATTCAGAAAAAAAATCGCATTGTTATTGCAACCGGTTTGGCCGACATTATCCCAAATATTTTGGTCAGCCCACATCACAATATTACCATTACTGACACCTTCTAATGCAATATACGTTTGGGATGGAACGGTTCGATGTGTGCATAAGACTTGCGCATTTCCACCCATCGCTATTGGTGCGATATAGTTGTAATCAAGTGTATTAACGCCTTCCATCAATGGGTGGTCTTTAATGACGCCATTTGCTTTCATATTAAGCCCACAGGTGGTCCAGTTTCCGTCGGTTGATTCATTCACAATAGAGAAATGGGCACCGAGCCGTTTGACAGCATCCGATATATTTTGATTTTGTTGAGGCGTATAGCCATTATGTTCACCCATCATTACCATTAAACCTCCGCTGTCAAGATATGATTTTAACAGGCTTATTTCATTATCAGTGAGACTCCTGTTCGGTTGAATAATCCAGACAAGTTGATAACCGGCTAATGATGCCGGTAAAGAAGTAACCGTAGTCCCTGGATAGCCTTTGTTTGAATAAAACGCTGAAATCGTAGAACCATTAAAATAGGAGGCACCATCCGTATCAAATACTAAAACTTTATCTAACGTGTATTTGTAATTTGCCGACTCCAGCGCGTTTGCTTCAACTTTTCCTTTTTTATACTCCAGATTCCAGTTTCCACCCACGTTCGAATTACCTGTTATATCTGTTGATGCAGCAACATCCACAGAAAGAATGTCACTTAAATAATTTACGAACTGTTTGCCTTCTTCAGAAGAGGCTACATTACAACCATAAATCAAGATATCAGCACCATTGGCAAAATAGCCCTTTAATGAAGCCAACTTTTCACTGTTTTCTCTGGCAATTGCTTCATTGAGAAAATCATACGACAATGAAATGCCGCCAGGTGTACCATGCGTAATAATATGCAACGATTTGACAGGTGCATTTTCTTTTAAGGCATTTTCGATTGATCCGATAATTCCAGCCTGAGGGTCAAAATATTGTACTTTTGCACCTTTACTAAAATCGTTTTCGAGTACTTTGTAATCGCCCAGTTCTGTATCAATTATGACAACATCATTACCGGAAGGGCTTTCTTGTGCATTGGAAATTTGTGGATTAATAAAGAAAAGCAGTAAAACGACAAGATATGTCAATGGCTTTCTGAACATTCTATTTTCCATATCGTTTGTGATGTTTTAATGTATGACTATTGATAGTTGAAAAAACGCTCGATGTTTGTTGAATTATATGGATACTGATAACCTTCTAATCTCACTTAATCAAATACATGGTGCATTTCTTTAATCTCTAAGGGTCGAAGTCTTTGTCGCTTGCGGCGGAATCAGGGTTTAAGGCTTGCCCTGGGACTCATACCTTTTATTTTTGATTCTTTCTGTGAGTGATTAAAATGCGAGATTTATAAAGAAATTATCAGTGATCGTCTTATGTATGTACGTTAATCATGGTATGAAAATAAGATTATTTGGATGTTCTGCATTTCTTGGTTGTATATTTTTCAAAGTTGCCTGTTTATGGGAAATAAACAATCGTTTTGTTCGATATAAAAATAGATAATATTGAAGATATTTTAATGCTGAAATTTAAAATAAATTTCATTGCGTGAAAAATTAATTTTATAGTTATCTGTATAAACAATAAGGAAATGTATTTTTAATTAAAGTTGATATTCTGGTGTATTTATTACACTTAAAAAGAATAAATTTAATAGACATAAAATAGGGATGGCAAAAGAGCTTTTCGCTTAATTGCTTGTAAAAGTAGCCGCTTAATCTTGTTTCAAAACCGGCTTATTCAGATAAAAGGTGAACTGGATTTGGATTTTCCCTGAGTCAAATGCCTGGCCTGTAATCATTCGGAAGGGTCGAGCCGACTTTCTTCTCTCCGGCTTTACCACCAAATGCGATGCTGTTGTCCGGGATTAATCCATCTTTGTCAATCGTACACGAGTTGTTGGTAAATGTAAGATAGGAACGATACTCTGGTTTGTAGAATCTTGAAAAGACGTCAAAATAGCTCAAGACATTCTCCGGATCCTTTTTTGTCAGATCGACCGGTTTACCTGCCAGATCACAGAAATAATGGATCTGAAAAGTTTGATCTTTTAATCCTGTTACCAACAGATGGCCTTTCCCATCGTATCTAAAACATGAATCCAGCGAAACATCTGTCAGACTCAGTTTGTTTGATATGGAATCATAGGTCTGTTTAATCAGCAAAAATCCATTTTTCTTCAACTTAGCATGGTATAATGCCCAGGAAAAATGTTCCCTTGAATTGTAGAAGGCATTGAGCCGGTTCCTTTCAATTTTTTTCAAATGGGAAGGACTGATCTCTTCATATGGCTTGAAATAATAGAACCCTGCATAATAGCACATACTTTTTCTGGGAACAAAGATATTTCTTGCCGAGTCTTTCTTATGAACGGTTGCTTTAAGATCAGTCAGTGCAAACGTATCCAGATCGATTCTAAGCTTGTAACCAAGTAACGGCAGGTCTATTATAAGCGGGACTGCTGCTGAAACAGTCAGTCGCCTGGAATAATCTCCGTCAGGCACCGTGTCAGGATTGTATGCCAGATGAAAAACAAGGACAGAGTCGTTCAGCAATTTGGCTGCGTTACCCCAGTTGTCAGAACCTAAAAAGGCCTCCTTAAATTGCCGGACTAGTTTAGTTCGTTGGCTTTTACCTATGACGGATACTTCAGACAATTGGATAGTCTTTTCCTTAATGCTGATGGACAAAGGTTTCTTAGATGGTTCATTGATCATTATCCATTTGGTAAAATACCCTAAATGGCTAACTACCAATTGACAAGGAAACGTGAGACCTTGAAGTTCGAAGCATCCACCTGCATCCGTTTTTGTCCCGTTTGTCGTGCCGTTGATATAAACCGTTGCCAGGCTGATTGGTTGGCCAGTTCCATCCGAAACGCACCCTCTTTGGACGGATTGACAAAACGAAGACGTAGAAACGAAATAAATCATGAATAGAGCAAACAAACGCGTTTTCATAGACAAACTATTGAATGGTAACGACTATGTCCGTCTAAGGTTAAAAAATGGACGCATCATTTACGGTAATTTCTCCGCAAAATGAGCAGTTCATTTTTTGTTTGATGATGTCCGGATCCTGATTGTGTCCAAGCAAAATCATCAACTTGGTTACTGCTGATTCTGTTGTGATATCATATCCGCTCATGACACCGGAATCAAGCAAGTGTATACTCGTTTTATAACGCCCCATCTCTACGCTGCCGGTATTGCATTGAGTAACGTTTACAATGATGATGTTTTTATCGGCTGCAGCCCTCAATTCACGGATAAGCCAATTGTGAGAGGGGGCATTGCCCGCACCGAAACTTTCCATAATGACCGCTCTTAATCCTGGGGTGCTGAAAACTGCCTTTACATAGTTTTCGGTAATTCCTGGAAATAGCTTGAGTACGGCGATATTCGTATCAATAAGCTTATGAAGTATCAACGGTGTATCTTCTTCTTCATGGTGAATGACAGACCGGTTGTAGCGGATGTGGACACCAGCTGTTGCCAGAGCCGGATAATTGTACGAGCCAAAAGCATTGAACAATTCTGCATTTTTCTTGGTCGTCCGGTTGCCCCTCCAGAGGGTGTTTTCAAAAAATATACAAACTTCCGGCACCATTGGCATCGCTCCATCTTTGCAAGCGGCTATTTCAATGGCTGTAATAAGGTTTTCCTTGCCATCGGTACGAACCATACCGATAGGTAACTGCGAACCGGTAAATATGACTGGCTTATTCAGATTCTGAAGCATGAAGCTTAACGCAGAGGCTGAATAAGCCATAGTATCCGTACCATGTAAGACCACAAAGCCATCATACCTGTCGTATGCATCGTAGATCGTCTGGGCCATTCTGATCCAGTCTGACGGTCCGACCTCAGAAGAATCGAGTAATGGACTGAATTGAATGGTATCGATACGGAAGCTGAATTTTTTAATCTCAGGAATCTGTTGATTCATCTGATCAAAACGAAACGGGGCTAAAGCGCCCGTGCCGGGATCAACAGACATAGTAATTGTTCCACCCGTACAGATAATTAAGATGGCTCCACGATCTGAGTCAGACATCATAAAAAAAGTTTTATTTAGCTACTTTTTCAAGTCGTTTCATGATTGTAAACATAAAAACAGCTGAAACAAGACAACATACAACAAATATCATCCACAGCGACCAAAGAGGTACCCGGCTCCAAAAGTGAGATCCCACCTGAATCAGGAAGTTTCCAAGCGCTGTGGCGGCAAACCAACCACCTTGCATCAGTCCTTTATATTTTGGAGGTGCCACTTTGGATACGAACGAAATACCCATAGGGCTGATAAATAGTTCTGCAACAGTCAAGATAAAGTAGGTTGAAATCAGCCAATAGGGGGTAACCCGTGTATAATCGACGATGTCTCCTCTATCGACAGGACTCAATAAGCCAACTGAGCCAATCGTCATGACCAGGTAGGCAGCACAGGCAATCAACATACCATAAGCTATTTTTCGTGGTGCAGTTGGTTCTTTGCCTTTTGATGCCAGTTTGTTGAATAATCCGACGGATAGCGGGGTCAGTATGACAATAAAGAACGGATTGAAATGTTGGAACATTTGGGGCGTGAATGGGTTACTTTCAGCAAAACCACGAATGCGATACCAGGCAATAATACCGGCAACAATCGCTATCAGCCAATAGACAATCCGTTTTTGTATCAGGTGGGATGTGCTTGGTGCATATTTTTTTGTGCCGAAGAACAGACAGATACCACAGATGACTACCGAGATGAGGGTAAACAAATCGAACCAGATATTTGTGTATTGACCGACAGAAGTAGCTGTATAGTCTCGAGCAAAATAGGTGAGCGTCAGCCCGTTCTGATGGAATGCCATCCAGAAGAAAATGACGGCAGCAAAAACGAGCATGAGTGCCAATACGCGATCTTTTGTTTCTTTGGGTGAAAGCGCTTCTTCCTGATCGGTTTGTAGCTGCTTGGCACTTTTGGCTTTTTCAGGTGCCATATACAATTTTCTTCCAAGGATAAAGATCAAAAAAGAGATAACGAGACTGATGCAAGCAACGCCAAACCCTAATTGGTAAGCTCCACCCAATGCGCCTACATAATGGCTTCCAAATGTATGTAACGTATTCATTGTAACAGAGGTATCTTGTACCTGAGCAATTGACAAAAATTCAGCCTGAGCCGACTGGCTTAAAGCGCCGGCATCGAGTTTGTGAAACAATTCAGGAATGCGGGAATCATAGAACAGGTTTGACTTGTTCATTACATAATTCACGATGCCTTGCGCCGCAGTCGGGGCGAACATGGCACCCACATTGATGAACATGTAAAATACACTGAATCCGCTGTCCCGTTTACTTTCGTAGGCAGGATTGTCATACAGGCGGCCGACAAGTGCCTGAAGATTCCCTTTAAATAACCCGGTTCCTATGGCAATCACTCCAAGGGCTGTATAGATGGCGATGATTTCTTTTCCTCCAAGCATGGAAGGAAACGCCAGAAACATATATCCAATGAACATAATGACCATGCCAATGGTCACCGATTTCCTGTACCCAAGCCATCGGTCTGCCACAAAACCGCCAACCAAAGGAAGAAAATAAACGAACATCAGGAATATGGCATAGATTTCACCGGCGGCTGCCTCTGAATACCCATATTTTGCCTGTAAGAAAAGGACGAAGATGGCGATCATCGTATAGTAACCAAAACGCTCGCCCAAATTAGCCAGCGCTGTTACAAATAGACCTTTCGGTTGACCTTTAAACATGTTTTAATGTGTTAAAATTCAGCTATTTTGTTGATTATTTGCTTGCTAAAAATGAAATTGGAGTAATAAAGGCATTCCTTTTCCAAGATATCCTTTGCAAACTTACAAAAAAATATGTGAAAATTCTTAGTGAGCAGTGAAATGGATCCAATCAGATCACTTCAAATGGTAAGCTGTCTGTTTAGAACGGTAACAGTTGATGTCATGATTTTGTCCCGGAACGACAGCCCGACTCTCAAACGAAAAACCCGGAAGATCCTGTCGTGAATTTGGGACATCCGGGTTTTACCACTCCAATGGATTTTTTGTGTTTCAATGAAACCTGAATGAGACATTCAATCCTGAAGCATCATCCGGAATCATCGAAACAAATGTAATAGGATGTTTGCTTTGCCTGGTGGTCAAATCAACAAATAATATGTACGGTGTGACCACAATGGATGATTAATTATTGAAAAGAGTGTATTTTTCTTAGTTGACCGTCAAATAGCCATGACCGGTGTTGTCCCTCCAACTCTGTGGACTGGAGCCGAATGTCCGGGAAAAAAGTCTGCCGAAGTTACTTTTGTCAGGCACACCAACCATTGCACCTACCTGACTGACAGGAATTGTCGGGTTTTCAAGCATCAGCCGTTTCGCTTCATCCATCCGAAGCAGGTTGATCCATTCTTTGAATGTCTGCTTTTTATAGGTGTTTACGTAAGAAGATAAATAGGTTCGGTTGGTTTTGAGTTGTATGGCGACCTGCTCAATCGTAAGGCCAGGTTCGGTAAATTGTTTGCTGCTTTCCCAATTGACAATGGCTTCGTCCATTTGAACCCATGCCAGTGAATGGGGCAGTTCTTCAGGTTGGACTTTTTCTCCTCTATAATTGATGGCAGTATCGATCATTTCGTACCAATACCAGAAATTAAGGTAGTTGATTCCAAAATAGAAATAGAAAATGATACAGACAATATTGAATGAGACAATCAGTGTGTTGGGAAAAATCAGGCACAATAATGTCAGCAGTGCAATAAATAGAATGCCGACGATCGCATGAGCAGTCCATTTTAGTCGATTGGTCTTTTCTTCTTCCGAGAAATAATTATCGACTTTATTTTTAGCTAGGTGATATTCTTTTTTGAACAATAAAAAATAGCGTACAATCTGCAACAGAAAAAAGCCTGAATAGATGTACATCCAGCTAGTTAAAACCGTTTTTTGATCAAATAAATAAAGAAGATAGCTGACGATTATACATACTGAGACCGGAATCAACTCCATCAATATCTTTTTTATGGTATAATAGGATTGATTGATCAGTGAGATAAGCGTAACTGTAAGTAAGAATGCCTGAATGGAGGCTAATATCAAGGTCGTCAGGTTCATGAGCAGTCCATCAGGAGAATATGGATCACCTGCCAATTCCACAATATTCAGAATGCCTATGGACAAATAGGCAATAGCTATGCTATGACGAGTCATCCGATAGCCATCTAAAGCCTGTTTTTGAGGGACCTTCAGAAAAATAAAACACAGCCCCAACGTAATCGTCAGGCAAATGTTTATCAGCGTGATCATTGAATAAAGATGGCCAAGAATCATTGCTATACTTTCTGACTGTTATTGCCGTGAAATACTCCAACTGATTCTACAAAAATAACAAAAAACGATTAGTTGTCGATAGAAAAAAAGATGTTTCAAAAGGGGGTCAACCTCTTAAAACATCTTTTTTAATTGCATCAATCAATTTAAAAACACAACAAAACCAACATTTTAGCAGCGAGTGCAGAGGCGGCTATAACAATGCCGAATCGCGCAAAGCTTCTATTTAGAATGAACAAAAAGATCGGCATACGGAACGATAGATGCCCTTAATTAAAAATCAGATAGATCGTCTATAATACAAGGGTTTTTAGTCGTTAAAGTTTAGCACTATGCCAATAGATAAAGTATGAACATCCGGGCCTTCTCCTTTTCTGAACATTCCATAAGGTGAATATTTTGCATAAATCGCATAATCTTTTATTCCGGCCTGAACCATGTAATCCAGTGTCAGTGGGGGCATATTGAGCCCATTGGCCGATTTGGTCGTGTGAACGTCTCCATCTTCATCGATCCATTTATACTTGAAATTCGCGAAGGCTTTGTATCCGGCAACAACACCAGCCGTCAAAAAAACAGATTGATGGTCACAAAAATGCGGCTGGATTTCAAGGAACAGCGGTACGTTCAGGTGAAGGGTCCTCAAACGGCCGCTTTTATAGGTGCAATTCGGAATCTCATAGGGGAAAGCGCTTACCACATTGGAATTCTCTTGAAGGTATTGATGATCTTCCATGTAATAGTTACGCCAGTCAAATCCGAATCCGGTGGTAAATCCAATCACATCACTAATGACCGGAACGACAAATTCGTTGGTGTTCAGGATCCATTCAAACGATTTATCTGTATTCATTCTGGCACCGTTAAACGTTGCCAATTTAAAATCAGGATCGCATATACTGGAAAGGCCAACGCCAAAACCAGTCCAATGCCCTTCCATTCGATTGTGGTGTTTATGTTCCTTTTTGCTTAGGACACCAGGGAGTTGAAATCCAAGGTCTTCGGCTACACTGAATTTTTCGTAGCTTTTATCATCGCTAAAGACACCTTCATAAACCTGTTTGTATTCAACAGTCTTAGAACCGGCAGCATCAGTTTCAGGAACAGAATCAAAAATTTTTACATGGACTTCTCCTTCGTTGTCCGAAATATTGACAGTCTTGGTGCTGTAGGTGAAAGTGGTATCTATTGGAGCAAGGTCTTCTGCATTGGCTGTCCATGCCAGTATCAGTGAACCTAGAATCAGACTGGTTGACTTTAGTTTATTGCCAGTTGAAGCAACATAGTCAACTGTACGTTGAGAACTGGCTGGATCCAACGTATTGGCGTTTGTTAAATGGATTCGTTTCATTGGTTCGTTATTTTTTTTGGTTTGTTTTCAGATGCTTGATTCACTCATTTTCTTTTTAACAGAAGTCTCAGGATATCTTCAGACTCGTTTTCGGATTCGATGTAAATAAGGACAAGTTGTCTGGCCGGTTTAAATTGTTCATTGAACAAGACCAACCGGTTGTCTTCATGTTTTGGCGGCAGTTGCAGGTAAATGGAAGTAACCACACCATTGGAAACGACCTGTTTGATTTTTTTAGCGCCTTTTTCGTCCTTGGCCAGGCATTTACGGACAAAATCGGCTGCTGAAGGGTCATTCTTAATGGTTATACTTTTGAAAAGGCTAAAGTCGTAGTCTTCAAGGATTTCTCCTGACATTT
This sequence comes from Bacteroidota bacterium, assembly GCA_030706285.1. Classification (GTDB taxonomy): domain Bacteria; phylum Bacteroidota; class Bacteroidia; order Bacteroidales; family UBA1402; genus UBA8389. The sequence continues at coordinate 9,153 of JAUZOU010000015.1, read as the reverse complement.
TGACCATGACCGCGTTCTTGCTTTTTCCGTAAAGTTCGAATACCTCATTGATGCTCAGATCTTTCTGAGCAAATAGATGTTGTGGTAAGCACAATAGGGTGAGGCACAACATCAATGACGCTATGTATTTCAATAGTGGATGATGGTTCATTTGGGCAATCATCCCGATGTCTGGAAACATTCCGGTGGTTGCTGCCCAACTTGTTGTGTTTGTAAATTGTACTGTTTTCATATAGTCGTTTATTAATTGTCTCAACGGGTGGACATCATTTTTTATCAATCTAAGCCTTTAAATAGACTAAGCTGCTGATCCATAAGTTCTTCGTCGTTATTTAGCAGGTTGGCACTTTTCTGTACTTCGTCAGAAGACGAAGTTAGTTCCTGTATAGAGGCTAAAGCGCTGGCGTGCAGTATATCTGTATTTGTTACCAGTTTGCCGTTAATGAATGCGTAATTCTTTCTGCTTGACAGGGGCTGTGTGTTATAGATCAATAAAGCGGCTACTGCGGCAGCTGCGGCAACAGCTGTCCATCGGATGAACGGAACGATAAATCCATTTTTTCGAGGCTGCTTTTGAGTGTTAAAATATCCCAGAATGGCTTTGTCCGCATTGAAACGTGCCGGCAACTCATTTCCGGAAAGAAATGCCTGCAAGCGTCTTTCCTCATTGACGGTGGTCAAACCATCGTAGTATTTCTCAAGGAGGACAGTTGCTTCTTTTATGGTCGTTTTATTTTTCATTGTTGTCAATTTGTTGTCAGTTGAATGTATGTTTCCCGTACGCGTTTCCTGGCTCTTGATAAATTGACTCTTACCGCTTCAACGCTTGTTCCGGTAATCGACGCAATTTCATCCAGTTCATATTCTTCCACATCCTTCATTTTTATGATGGCTTGCTGTAAGGCGGGCAGTCGTTCGATGATAGCCTTGAGAACGTCCTCCGTATTCTTTCGCTCAAGTTGGAGGTAGGGATTATCCGTTCCTGCCCGCCTGTTCAGCTCATCATCAACTGATACCTGTCTGTCTCTGGTTCGAAGTTTATCAATGCACAGGTTTTTAGTCACTGTCGTTGCCAATGCAGCCACGCTTTCGTAACGATCCAGCGTATCGCGCATGTTCCATAGTTTCAGGAACGTTTCTTGCACGGCATCCTCTGCATCCTGTTCTTCTTCAAGCATACGTCTTGCTATGAAGAATAACTTATCACGTAGCGGCAGTACCTCTGCCTTGAATTGTTCGGGCTTCATCGATTATATGACGGGGCAACGCTCAAAACATAACACCTGTTTTGCAGCAAATGGCTTTTTTTTAAATCCTATCTATCGGTCCAGGAAAGGGAGGTCCAGGTTAAGACCAACAAATGGAGTCCAATGGCTTGTCGGAACGAATTTTCCTTCGCTGTTGGTTGCCCAACTCCATCGGTAATCTACACCGGTTATTACAAACGGCAGGACTTTATAGGCTGCCCTGACATACATTTGAGAGCGGTCATCCAGTTTGAAGGCATCATTCCATCTGGTAAGTCCGCCTTTTATATAAGATCCGGCCAGAATTACCTTGTCAATTACGTTAGAAGCGTCAAGATTCAGTCTGATCAAAGCGGGATTGCTTTCGTCGAGATGATCGGGCAACATCAGGCTTCCTGAAACGCGGACCTTTTGAATGACACTGAAACCAAGGTCTCCGTAAATGCCGGCTTTTTGTTCGGCAGAGACCAGGGACATAATACGGGCATCTTTATTGACTTCATAACAATAGTCAAAGAACTGAGGAATGAAGTTATCCGTGTACCACATGCGTTCCACCCTGGTGTCCATACGCAACAGATTGGCCAGCAGCTTGAATCTGAAATCGATGCCGACGCTGATGCCATAGCCGTTACTGTATTTCCCGGCTTTTTCGGCAAAGGCGGAATTGGCATGAGTATTAATGGAATCGGCCAAGGCTTGTTTGAAATTTGTACAGGTGTTTTTAGCTAACATGGCACCGGAACCGAAAACAACCAATCTGGCGGGTTGGATATTTAACAGCGTTATGCCCATATCCAGTGCATATCCGTTCATGCCTCCGCCTGTCCCCAAAAAATGATTGGTACTGGACGATTGATCACTGGCTGCCATCGGCGCGGTGTTATCGTGGTCGGTCACCAGATTCAGACCGATGTCCCACGTCTTGATGATGGGAATACCGGTAAATCCAAGCGGCCTGACGTAAGGTCTTAATCCGAGCAGGTTGAATGAACTGAGGTTCAGATCGCTGTAGACGACTTCCATCCCAACAACATCTTTCCAGCAGTAATCCGCTTCAAAACCGACCTTGCGTTTTTCATAACTGATGGAGTTGCTGTAGTTATTGATCAACATGCCATACCCAAGGTAGGCACCACTGATATCTCCGATTTTCACATAAAGGTCATCTTGCTTTTTTTCACCCCAGCTCAGGTAGTTGATCAATCGAAGCCAGCCGATTCCGTCTTTGTATTCATCTGTCCTGAATTCGCCGGTTGCCGTATTGAACATGACAGGAATATCAAGGCCAATTCCGGCTTTTCCAATGTGTAGATCCGGTTGCAACCGCATTCCGATGAAGCTTTTATCATCAATTTGAGTATAACCGAAATAAGCGCCCAGGGTATTGTTTTTCTGCATGGCGTCGGTCAGTTCAAATTCATTGCCATTTTTATCCGACACGGCTGTTTCGGAAGAAAAAGCTTGGAAAGTAGCAATCAGCAGGCTCGATAAAAAGAATACATGGCGTAAGATCGGTTTCATGGATGTTTGATTTATGTCGAAATGAGGCGCTCGATCAGTTGGTTGAATTGTAAGACGATTTCAGAAATAGGTTGAAATTCCAATGCAAAATTAACATTGCTTTACTCATTTTCAACAGAAAAGCCCCAAAAACACAGTCTGTCAATCATAAAAAAAACTGAGTTTCTATCTTTTATGATAAAAACTCAGCTGTCATTGGTTTAATCTCTACAGGTGAAAAATCCCTGCCGCTTGCGGCGGAATCAGGGTACAGGGTTTGTTCTGGGACTTATACAATTTATTGAGACGTTCCTGAGAAATCACCCCAACAGTGGAATCGTAAAGGATACAGTTGTTCCGACGCCTTTCTTTGAATCGATGGCTATTTCTCCGCCATTCTTTTTGATGAATTCTCTGCAAAGAATCAATCCAAGGCCTGTTCCGTCTTCCTGATTGGTCCCGTACGTCTTGACAGACTCGTTTACCTTGAATAGTCTGACCAGGTTTTCAGGTGTGATACCCACTCCGTTATCCTGTATGGTTATGATGGCTTTGGAATCTTTTCTGGCTGTCGTAATGACGATGTTGCCGTTCTCAGGTGTGAACTTGACAGCATTACCGACCAGGTTCCTCATGACAGAAGAAATCATGCTTTCATCGGCATAGACGATTGTTTCATTCGTCGGTTTAAAATCCAGCGTTTGATGTTTCTTGCCTGAATATTCCTGTAAAAGCGTCATTTCGTCCAGAATAAAGGCTGTCAATGGAAATTGTTCTGGTTTGAAAGGCATGTTTCCTGTTTGAATATTTGCCCATTCAAGTAAATTTTGAAGCAATTTGTACGTTTGTTCAGAGACGTTACGGATGGTAGAGATGATGGTCTTTTTCTCTTCATCCGGGAAACGCTCGAAGTCGGTCGATAGCACTTCCGTATAACCAAGAAGCCCGCTGAAATGGTCTTTCATGTCGTGAGCAATGATAGAGAAAAATTTATCCTTGGTAGCATTGGCCTCTTCAAGTTCTGATGTGCGTTCTTCAACCAGTTTTTCCAGGTTTTCATTGATGGATTGAAGCTCTTCATTCTTTTTCTTGATCTCTTCTTCCTGCAAAAAACTCCTGACCGCTTCGCGTACAGTTAGTATCAGGTCATCTCTGTCCCATGGTTTCGGAATATATCTGTATAGATTCGCTTTGTTGATGGCATTGGTAATGCCCTCAATGTTGGCATGTCCTGTCAATAAGATTTTCAGGGTATGGGGATTCTTTGCGTGTACCTTTATCAGAAATTCATCACCTCTCATACCTGGCATCAAGTAATCGGAAATGACAACCGGAACATTATAACCACTTTCAACCAGTTCATCGTAGATTTCGAGAGCCTCTTCGGCTGTAGTGGATGTTTCAATCAGATACTGGTTTTCAAAGAAAGGACCTAGTTGATCTTTCAATGCCTCCAAAATGATGTCTTCATCATCAACACAAATAATGGCCTGTTTCATAGGATCATAATTTTTTCGTTCATGGCCATATGCAACTCACATGCCGGATGATCATCTGCTTTGATGGTTGGTACAAACATGCTTGTTTCATATGAGTTATTTCTTTTCGTTTTTTAAGGTCACAGTACTCGGCATGCCGATGGTAATTTTATATGCTTTGTGCAAGCATAGCATACGCGTTTCATTTATTAGACTGGTTTAATGGCTGTGTGTCATGTTTTTCCTGGTCTATCGGCACTTGTACAAAAAAAGTGGTTCCTGATCCGGATGCTGATTTGAACCAGATCTTTCCTTTGTGCCTTTCAATGATCTGTCTGGAAATATCCAGCCCCATTCCTGTACCGATACCTTTTTCTTTTGTCGTGAAATAGGGTTCGAAAATGCGTAGCTTAATGTCATCCGGAATCCCAGGCCCTGAGTCTTTGAAGCTAATCGTTATATAGCCGGTTTTATCATGTCTGAGGTTTATGACAAGTGTTCCTCCTTCACCCATTGCCTGAATGGCGTTGGTGATGAGATTGGTCCAGACCTGACACATTTCGTCTTGCCGGCAAAAAATAGGAGGGACCGTTTCGAAATGGGTAATGACTTCAGTTTTGGAATGCTTGATCATGTTGGCGGTCAGGATCAGCACCGTGTTGAGCGTTTCACTCAAGTCGGTTGCTTCAAAATCGCCGGAAATATTTTTGTAGATATAACTTCTTAAGGCCTTGACGACGGTGGATGCTTTCTCAACAGAAACTGAAATATTATTGGCATTTCGTTTCAGCGAAAAGAGGATTTTGAGAATATGAAGCAATCGTTGTGCATGCGGCTGTTTTAAAAAATTCAAATAGCTGTCATCTTCATCATTCAACTTCAGAGATACGATCGTATCAGCAACTACAGGTGCATTTTCAATATGATTATCTTCAAAAAGGGACGTCAATGCTCGTTTTTTCTGCCGTTCTTCTTTTGAAAAGACGGAGATGTCTCTTGCGTCCGCTTCTGTCAATAGCTTGAACAGCCAGTTAATCTCTTCTTTTGAAGCATTGTGTAACATCCATGGCAGATCTACGCCGATCTTCTCAACTACTTCGTCAATATTGGAAGAGCTGGCTTTGATGGCACCCAGGGGGGTGTTTATCTCATGAGCGATGCCACCGATCAGATTGCCCAGCGCTGCCATTTTTTCGGCAAATATCAGTTTGTTTTGGGTTCGGCTGAGTTCCTCAATGGTGTCATGTAATTGGGCGTTTTTATCGACTAATTGTTTATTCAACGCCATCATCTTTTCTTCGGCTTTTTTTAGGACCGTAATGTCTCTTGTTATGCCGTATGTCCCTATGATTTCACCATTTGGATCTTTTAATGGCTGTTTGATGGTTTGTCCCCATTTGACGTTGCCGTCTTTTTCAGTGATTTTTTCTTCAATATTGACACCTTTTCCGGTTCTTATAATTTCCTGTTCGGCCTCGAAAGCTTTGTGTGCATGAACTTCGTGAAAGAAGTCAAAGTCAGTTTTTCCTTTTGCCTCTTCCTGCGTTTGGCAATCCAACGATTTTAAATGCTGTCTGCTGTTCAGGAGAAACCGGCTGTCCTTGTCTTTAAAATAAATACTCAGAGGAACCTGATCCAAAATGGTTCTCAGATAAAACAAATTGTTGCGGGTCAACTCTTCTGTTTCTACCTTTTTTGAAATGTCTTCAATGCGTTTCAGCACGAATTCGGGTTTATTGTCCTTTCCGGTAAACAGGAGGGCTGTCACTTCAATAGGAATCACTTTCCCCTCTTTGCTTAGCCTTGCAGACTGAAACTGAATATCCGTCTTTTCACCGTTGAGCAATTGGTTTATGAACCCTATTTCACGTTGGTATTCATCGTCTGAGACATAAACGGCGAACGCCTTGGATCTGATTTCCTCATCAGAGTAACCGATTAGATTTTTATAAGCGTCATTAAACCGGATGATGTTTCCATCGAGATCAACCAATATGCTGCAAGTAGAAGAATTTTTTATCAGTAATTCAAAAATGACTTCAAGATCATACGCATTCATTAGCTTTGATAGATTAAAGTAGGTCCTCTGATGTGTAGGGGCTATATAGGTTTATGCCGGATAAGCTGTTTCTGCCCAGTTTAAACAGCTGGCAGACTTATCTTTCATGTCGCTGCGAAAGTAATAAAATTGGGTAACAACACCAAATTTTTTATGAGATAAAGCCTTTCAGGCACAAGAATGAATCTCGTCTTTTTTAAAGAAGTTGGATATTATGTAAAAATTACCTGTAAATTAAGGATTTTTGCCAGATCTGGTGGAAATAGATATAATTATTATATAGCATATTGTAAACAAATAGGATACCATAAGTACATATTTTCAAAAGTGGTTTAATATTCGTATCTTTGTAAACACACATAGACTAAAAGCGCATGAAAGGAAGAACATCACAGACCAACGGCAAATCATGGATCGTCCGGATGATGACGATGGTGCTGCTTATCTGGATGCTGATACCTTTGGCAGATGTGGCTGCCGAAAGGACGACAGGCACTGCTTCTTATTATAGCAGCAGGTTTAACGGAAGACGGACATCAAGTGGAGAAGTGCTTGATAACAATCTGTTTACCGCTGCACATGCTTCACTTCCATTTGGCACATTGGTCAGAGTGACCAATGTTGATAATGGAAAATCGGTTATTGTCAGGGTAACAGACCGTTTCTCCAAAAGAAATCCTCATTTGATGGATTTGACACAAGCAGCGGCTAAAGAAATTGATATGATGCGTTTCGGTTTGGCAAACATTCGCATTGAGGTGCTGGATGATGCTGAAGCCATTAAACTGGTGGATACGGGTGACGCCTTTTCCGGCCCTGGCGGTGAAGATACAGTGACGTATGCCTTACCGGTTAAATCTGTTTGTCTTGAGGTGGCAAATCCTTCAGCCGGAACGGTTATGCCAGCTGAACTTTAGCAACGAATGATGCAAAAGAGGTTATTGCAGCATCCGGCTTTATTGAACGAACATCGTCTTGATCCGATCCAACTGTGTCAGTTTATAGTCTTGAGTTTTAACTCCGCTGTTATAAAACTGGCATTTCGTACACTCTCCGTTTAGTGTCATCGTAGAAAGATCAAATTCGGGACATGTCTCACCGCAATAGGGGCAACACGGGAATTTCTCCAGATCAGGATACACGGTTTTACCTGTTTTTTTCATACAATGTTGTGTTTAGATACGTGTCAAAATTGTTTGCCGGCATATATACTGTCCTGTTTCAATTTCTGCGACAAAGATAACAAAAAAAGATTCATGTCCATTAATCAATTCACTTATTGATAAATAACCGCCTTTTATGACTGAATTCTATAACGATAAAACCATGAATCCAGGAACCTTTTCTACTCGTTTGTAATTTTTTTTAAAAAAAACTGATAAAAAGTTTGGATTTTAAAAATTTGTGGTTATATTGCGAACCAATTTTCGCTTCATTTTTTATCGTTATTTGTTACAAAGGTTATCAATGGTTTCTAATAGGGTATTTTGACTCAAGACTGAGTACTAATCTTGATCAATATCATTACTGATAATCTGACAACTTCCCAAACTTATTTCGATCTGCTGAATTTTAGCATTCATTTGAATTTTAGCATTCATTCAGATCAATGACGTTATCTGCAAAACGTTATGAATGAAGTTGGGATTACAATCAAACATTTAAGACAAAAACGTAGTCGTTGAGACTGCGACTGCGGGCATGAACATGTTTCAAGAGCACGCAGATGGTGAAGTCACTATTTAATCTCTAAGGGTTGAATCTTCTGCCGCTTGCCGCGGAATTAGGGGCCAGGGCTTGACTTCGGGTTCAGACCTTTTCTTTGGTGAATCTTCATTATACGGCCGGATTGTTCCAAATTTGGCTTAGCTGGTCAGGCTCTTCTGTTCAGCATTTATCTTCCTTATTGCCTAGTCTTGTTAATCTGCTTCAACAACGTATCATTTAAATAAATACCATGCTTGATAGTTTGATTACTTCCAAAACCCGTATTAAGTTGTTGATGAAATTTTTCATAAACAGCGAAACCACAGCCTATCTGCGAAACCTTGCCGATGAATTTGGTGAATCGACCAATAGTATCAGACAGGAATTGAATAGGTTAGAAGACGCTAAGCTGCTTGAATCACACATCATTCAAAATAAAAAGATGTACCGGGCCAATACCAGGCATCCCTATTTTGAAGAGATTCATAAGCTGTTGTTCAAAGATGTCGGCATAGACCAGGTCATAGACAATTTGGTCAAATGTGTCGGTAATCTTGAAAAAGCCTATATTACTGATGGTTTTGCCGAAGGAAATCCAGGCAATACGATTGATCTGGTACTGGTTGGCAACGACTTTGACGATATCTACCTGCATCAACTGGTACGCAAAACCGAAGTAAACTTCTCTCTGAAGATACGGTATATAACCGTTAAACCCACTGAACTGTCCCGATTCATACACGACAAGTCCAAATCTTTGCTGATCTGGTCGGTCGAATAGTATGCCCTTATTGCCGCTTAAGCGGATTCGTTGACGTTGTGTGTCCATTCGTTACAACCGAACCATGGGAGTGACGAACTTCGACATGCTTGATTCATACCTTTTTAATAATATGTCTATGATTATTGCAGTTGATTTTGACGGAACAATTGTAGAAAACCGTTTTCCGAAAATTGGTCCAGAAATACCCCTCGCCGTTGAATGCTTGGTTCGTCTGCAACAAGAGGAGCAACATCAGATTATTCTCTGGACTGTACGTGAAGGATATATGCTGGATGAGGCTGTTGATTGGTGCAAACATCACGGATTGGTTTTTTATGCCATTAACAAAAATCATCCTGAGGAAAAAAAAGGCCCGCGAAAGCTAAAAGCCGATTT
>JAUZOU010000149.1 GCA_030706285.1 Bacteroidota bacterium | reverse complement strand
GAACTTGACACGGCACTCGCTAAAGTCAACAGCAATTCCATCATATCGTCCGATATGCTTCTTGGGAAGAAGGTCAGCCAATGGATTGTTTTTGCAAAAGCTATGAAGCTCAAATTGTATATGCGTTCATCGTTTGCTGAAGACAACTCGGCAAAAATTATGACGCTTGTCAACGATCCGGAGTTAGTAATGACCAGCGATATTAAGATGGCTATTTACTCTGATGCTGCCGAAAAGAGAAACCCATGGTACGAATGTAATTGGAGTGGTTCCGGACTCGGAACATACAACAACATTGCTACATATCCTATCATTAGCTATCTAAAGAGCACGAATGATCCGAGAATGTCCGCTTTGTACAAAAAAGCTGCCAATAAGGGTGAATATCTCGGATTAATTCCTGGAAGTAAGACAAAAATGCCTTCCGGTACCAAAACAAATGATTACAGTTTCCCGATTATGACGGCTACAACTCCTGTTTATTTCTATACAGTTAGTGAATTAAACTTCTTTAAAGCAGAGGCTGAAGCTCGTTGGGGAACAAACGCTGCTGCAAAAGCTGACTATGAAGCTGCCATCGACGCCAATTTCAACCTGCATGGAACGAGCGGTGCCAGTGCATTTGTTGCTACCGATGCTATTTCATGGGACAAAGCAACCAATCTTGAGCAGAAGCTTAAGCTGATCGGTTTACAGAAATGGGTTGCTCTATGTATGGTTAACCATTTCGAAGGTTGGACCGAAATCAGGCGTTTGCATTATCCTGCCTTCTCAGCAAGTGCTGCATCGGATATTTATAGTGACGAATCTTTATATACGCCTGGTGATTTAATTGTGCCCTGGGTTAATAATTTGGGCGGTACCAAGGTTGTTAAACGGGTTCCTTTCCCTGAAACGGCAGTAAACTACAACAAAAACACACCGGCTCAGGTGGCTGTTTCTACACCGGTATGGTGGGATGTTAGATAAATCGAATAAAACTATAATTGTATGAAAAAGATTATATATAGTATCATATTGGTATTCAGTCTTATATCATTCTCTGGTTGTGAGGATATTACAACCCAGGATACATCGAGACTCACTTACTATGTTGTGCTGACTCTAACAGGAGACGAATCGTTCTATTTAGCCAAGGGCACGAACTATGCAGAACCGGGTTATACTGCTATCTTAAAGGGTGCAGATGTTACCTCTTCTGTAAAAGTAGATGGAACGGTTGACAATACGACACCTGGCATTTATCCGATCTCCTATTCTGCTGTAAATAAGGATGGATTTGAAACTACAGTGAATCGTACTGTCTATGTCTATGATACGACTGCAACAGTATTGCCTTCTGCAACCTACACCGTTTCAAAATCCAGTTACCGAGTTTATAAAGGTGTGACTGCAAATTTCGGTTCTGAATATCCGGTTGCCGTATTCCAGACGAGTCCTGGCGTTTTTTACATTACAGACTTTTTAGCCGGCTGGTATGATAAGGGGGTTGCCTACGGTTCTGCCTATGCTATGACAGGAACGTTCAAATTGAATGCCGACAGTACCTTAACGCTGATTGATAGTAATATCGAAGGTTGGGGTGATTCTCTGACGGATTTTTCTGATGCAAAATTTAATCCTGCAACAAATACAATTACTTATACAGCTGTATATGTATCAGGCATGACTTTCTACGTAACATTAACCAAACAATAAACAGCAAGAATATGAAGAAACTAATTATATTGCTTTTTGCAGCTGTAGGGATCATCTTTTCTTTTACAAGCTGCGACTCCGAAACCGAGCCTGGTGGAACCGCCGTTCAGGATATGGCCGGAGACTGGTGGGTGACCTATGAAGCCAACCAATACCAATTCTATAATTGCTATTATGAATATAAAGGCAAAGCAAAACCCTATCCTGCTTTTTCTGCTGATGTGAATGGCGATGGTGTGGTTGACCTGAAAGATTTGGAATCATCCGACTATGCAAGTGCATGGATGGATATGGCAGGTCACCTAAAACTGCTTACTGCCAACACGGCTGCTAACCTGCCTACCGAGATGTGGGTATGTGACAACGTCACTAAACATCTTTTCTGGAATACTCAGGTTAAAGTCAATGTTGATTATGCGGCCAAAACGTTTCAGGATACGACGACCACGAACAACAATGTCATGTATGACAGTAATGTACAGATTATTGGCGGAAAAGTCCTGAAGAATGCCGCTAAGACACCTTCCGGTCAACCGGCCGATAGTATCATCTTCTATGTCAAGTATAATGATGATTATGGAAATGATATCTGGTATAAGGTTTCCGGATTCCGTAGAACCGGTTTCCCTGCTGATGATTTTTAACGATTAGTCTTACCTGCAAAAAAAGAGCCGCTTGTTATAAGCGGCTCTTTTTTTGCTATGTATCTCATGGCGCATCACTTGACGGTACACCATATCTCCTGTGTATAAACAAATTTCTATCAGGTAGTTATGTCTGATGTTGTCAAACAATCCTTTGATATCAAACTCTAAAACCCTGTCCCGCCTCCAACTTCTTCTTCTTGTTACCTCTAACGCCTTTACGGCTAACTTGTTCGGTCTGCACTCATAAGAATCTTTGTGAAACATCGGCTCCACGAATGGTCAAATACAGCATGACTGTCATTTGCGCTATACGGTCTTCTACTGTGCGTATGCCAAGTATTCTATTACCTTCATTCTTCTTAGATACCCGCTTTTACCGGTTTAGTAATATAACTCCCAGATGACATTCTGTTCTGTATTTTGAGAAGATTTAGCATCCCGTGAGCTTTGTCAGACAAAAACAAAAAGTTATTTAAAATAACAATTTATCAAATAATAAATTGCATTAATTATCATTTATATTTATCTTTGCAATCTATTATATTGATCATGTCTAATAATATAGGGTCCAGGAAAAGTCCTAGACCCATCATTCCGCAGCAAGTGGCTGGGAATTCAACCCGTTGAATTTAAAAGATCTTCTCTGGGTTGCCCTTGGGGATTGGACAAAGCACAACAACGTCGAGGCAACCAGCTTCCAATTAAGCCATCCACTCCAAAATACCAAAAGCAACCGCCACGACCTGTTCATGTAGCAGCTAAGAGTTTATCATCGCTGCCTTTGGACATGCCTGGTCAGGATAGAAGATTTGAAGTACAAACACAATAAAAGACTCTCATAAGTGTCAAATTACTTTCACTTTTGAAGCTATGATCGTTCAAAGACATCGTAACAATCTGATAATTATGTATTCCGGACAAATAAATGATTCGTTTGTGGATATCGGATTCTGGAAAAAATATTGATTTAAGTAACACTTTTTTAGAGTAACTAATTTATTAACCTATTAAATTTTAGCATCATGAAAAGAACTATCTTCTATTTAATTCTATTGCTTCCATTTTTTCTAGGAAGCTGTTCAAATGACAATGGTTATATATTAAGTGATTCTGCAGAGACTTTAACAAAAACAGTTCCTGAAATCAAGCCATCGAAAATGATAGTGCCGATAGATTATCACAAATATACTTTAATACTAACAACGGCTCCGAGCCCTTCAATAACAAATCAAATTCAATTATTATTGAGTACTCCATTATCTCAAAGTTTGAGAATTTACCTAAAGGTTTATCCTGATAATGAAAGAGATTTATTCTGCCCATCAATTTTAATTCCTGCTGGTACGCGATATATAATTACAGATTTACCCTTTAGTTATAAAGCAGTAGCTGACACAAGTAGTAAAAAAAAGCCAACAATTGATACTGGAAACAGACAACCAGTAAATGTAAAAATCAACTACATTACATATACTGGCCCTGAGGATCTATGGATTGATAGCTCAATATTAAATGTTTCTTATGGCATTAATGACGCAATTAAATACAAGTGGATCCTTATTGGAACCTTCATTGATCCTATTCAATGAAAGAAAAATTGCACTATTGAATTAAAATTGCAGACCTTCTTGTTGAAAATCAATTCGAGTAGGAAGTAGGAGATTCATTCACCTACTTCCTTTCAGCCCGGAAGCCCCCACGGTAAGACGCAGTATCTTCATTCCATATACCGCGATATATGCCTGATGATTTTCGTATTTCTCCGGCCGGAACTTTGCCGTCAGCTTCCTTCAGATTCCACCTCGCGATGGACGCCCTTGCTCTTAGCTAATGGCCGGCAGCTGCCAGCCACCTTAACGGGCTTGCCAACGGCTGGATTAAATGAACCGGATGAGCTGAAAGGCTCTCGTACGGTTCTAAGAGAGACCAAGGGAAAAGTCCACTTGGCCTGCTTTTACCATCTTCTATAAAAGTAAGACAAGTCAAAGGCCTCAAAATTCTTGGCTACTTATTCAATATGTCACATGGAGAAGGTCGCCTTTTTGTTCACCCATAAAGCCGTGCCAAGATGAAGGATATGTCCTTCGAGTACTGTAGTAAACTGACATCAAGGAGCAATAGCTGGGTCAATGAAAAGCGGAAAGAAAAGCTCAAATAGTTCATCTCTGGTTGTGCAGACGTCTACGCATGGTAAACTGAAAGTAATAGAACTGGGTTCGACCCCGACTCAAGAACCTGATTAGACTTGGTGTTAAAAGAAACAAGGCATGTATGTTTGTCAATACAAGGAAAGATGATTAGTATGTGCCAAATTGCCTAATTTTGAGTTATTCTACTGATTCCCGAGTTTTGTCTTTTTTTAAGATGGAGGCGATGATCGAAACGGTCAGGAAAAGCACGATGATGCTCAGGGACGCCACATTGGAGATGTTGAATGTGTAGCCCATTTCGCTGCAAAATTCATTGATGATCATTTTGGCGCCGATAAAGGTCAGGATGCCGGAGAGCGCGTATTTGAGATAATAGAAGTACCTCATGATACCGCTGATGGCGAAGTATAGCGACCGTAAGCCAAGGATGGCGAAGATATTGGACGTATAGACAATGAACACATCTTTGGAAACGGAGAGTACGGCCGGAATGGAATCGACGGCAAAGATCAGGTCGGATGCTTCGATGAACAGCAAAGCCACAAAGAAGGTCGTAGCAAACCATTTCTTGTCTTTCTTGATGAAGAAACTTTCCTGAGACATATCGTCAACGACCGGAAAGAATTTCCTGAAAGTCTTGATAACAACGTTTTCGTTTGGGTTGAACTCGTCAGCTTCTTTTCTGTCTACAACCATTTTGATACCGGTGTACAGGAGGAAGGCTCCGAAGATGAACATGATCCAGGCAAACCGGTGGATCAATGCCACACCGGCAAAAATGAAGATCGCCCTAAAGACAATGGCTCCGATGATACCCCAGAATAAGACGTTGTGCTGATATTTCGGTTCGATCTTGAAGAACCCGAAGATCATGATGAACACGAACAAATTGTCGATGCTTAGCGACTCTTCGATGAGATAGCCTGTCATGAATTCCAACGCCTTGACATGTCCGAGGGTAACATAAATGACGGCATTGAAGGCTAAAGCCAGCCCGATCCAGAATAAACTCCATAACAAGGCGCTCTTGACCTTGATGACTTCATTTTTTTTATGAAAGACAAACAAGTCAAGCGTTAACATGAGAATGACAAACGCGAAAAAACCAATCCAGAATAACGGACCTTCCATCAGTAAAACGGGTTAAATAGACAATCTATAGAAACGGTATCATAGTGATACATGGTTTGCGAATATAGTTAAAAACTTTTAATCTGCAAAAATGGCCTTTTGGCTTGTTCTGCTCTATTTATGAACGCGGGGGAACAGCATTTTTCATACTTTATTCTATCTTTGTTCTAAAATAAGGAATGTATGATTGACACGTCAACGTTGTTGCCTGAGGCCGAAAAAGCTGTACTGGTCGGTCTGATTACCAACGACCAGCCGGAACAGAAAGCAAAAGAATACCTTGAAGAGCTGGCTTTCCTTGCCGATACGGCCGGTGCAGAACCGGTTAAAACGTTTACACAACGGCTCGATTACCCAAATCCGAACACCTTTGTTGGCATTGGCCGGTTGGGTGAGATCAAAGCATACATCGAAGAAAACGAAATAGGGCTGATTATATTTGATGATGAGTTGTCAGCCAGGCAAGTCAGAAACATCGAAAATGAACTGAAAATCAAGGTGCTTGACCGGACCAACCTGATTCTGGATATCTTTGCCAAACGGGCTCAGACGGCCCATGCCAAGACACAGGTGGAACTGGCTCAATACAGATACCTGCTACCGCGGCTGACTGGTATGTGGACACACCTGGAACGTCAGCGGGGAGGTATCGGCATGCGTGGTCCCGGTGAAGCTCAGATTGAGACGGACCGCCGGATCATTCTGGATAAGATTTCACATTTGAAGGATGAGCTGATCCGGATTGACAAACAGAAAGCCACTCAACGGAAGAACCGTGGCAAGATGGTGCGTGTGGCACTGGTCGGATATACCAATGTCGGAAAATCCACGCTGATGAATGTGCTGAGCAAGTCAGAGGTTTTTGCTGAAAACAAGCTGTTCGCCACATTGGATACGACAGTCAGAAAGGTGATCATCGACAATCTGCCGTTCCTGCTCACCGATACGGTCGGCTTTATCCGCAAACTGCCTCATGATCTGGTCGAATCGTTCAAATCAACCCTGGATGAAGTTAGGGAAGCGGATCTGCTGCTCCATATTGTGGATATTTCACACCGTGGATTTGAGGAACAGATCGATGTGGTCAACCGGACGTTGGGTGAACTGGATGCGCTGGAAAAGCCCATGATTCTTGTCTTCAATAAAATCGATGCCTATCACCCTATTGAAAAAGATACGGATGACCTGACTCCCCGCACGAAGGAAAACCTGACACTGGAAGAACTCCAGCAGACTTGGATGTCGCGGATGAATAAGGATTGCCTCTTTATTTCTGCCAAGGATTTGTCCAATATGGATGAGCTGAAAGCCTTGGTGTACGATCGGGTAAAAGAGATTCATGTAACCCGTTTCCCTTACAACGATTTCTTGTTTCAAAAATACGACGAACCGGAAGAGTTCTGACAGACCGGCCGGTTTTCGAACAGCTAATATCCCTTAAATTCGCAGGCTTTTACTTATCCCTGTGCGTGCAATTTTATAT
>JAUZOU010000148.1 GCA_030706285.1 Bacteroidota bacterium | reverse complement strand
GTGATTTGCATTTTGAATTGGAAGGAAACACCATTGTGGTTTCAAAAAGTTAAAAGATTGTATTATTGGTCATTTGTTCGGCTTTAATTAAAGCCAACGTATCAAGTTAAGCTATGTCTGTAAATAAACATGTAGGTTCAAAAGGGTTCATTAAAAAAGCAGGAATCATTGCGTTGGTTGTTATTGTACTGTCTCAACTATCAGCCACGCTTCAGGCCCAGAATCAGAAAGTTAGTGTGTTTGTCCGGGAAGCCACCGTTCAGGAAGTCTTTCACCAGCTGGAAAAAACCACCTCCTACACTTTCCTGTATAAAAATGAGCTGCTGAACGGAAAAGCAAAGGTCAACCTGAACGTCAAAGGTGAACCGCTAAGTCAAGTACTTGATGAGCTGCTCAATCCAAGAGGATTGACGTATGAACTTGATGATAAGGTTATTATTATTAAGACATTCAGGAAGGTCGAGCCTAAAAACCAGTCAACATCAAAACGTCAACTGTCGGGCCAGGTGACAGACAACCTAAAAGAACCACTGCCCGGAGCAACCGTTGCCGTGAAAGGAGAGAATCAGCGTACCATCACCGATATCGACGGAAACTTTCAGCTACCGGTGGCCGATGGCAGGCAAACCATATTAGTGGTTTCCTATATTGGCATGGAAACCAAGGAAGTAACTGCCGGTACTCAAAAACGGCTGGTCATCCAGTTGGAACCGTCTTCTGTCCTGCTCAAAGACTATGTGGTTGTAGGTGCATACGGAACGACGCAAAAAAGATCCGACTTGGTGGGCAGTGCTTATCAGGTGGACTCGAAAAAACTGGAAGCCTTGCCGGCAGGCCGTATCGATAATTTACTGGATGGAATGGTTCCAGGTCTGCAAATTACGTACAATACAGACCTGGCCAGTGCTACAAGGCCCCGGTACAATACCAGGGTCCGCGGGCAATCCTCCATGACTGCTTCGTCCGAACCCATGTGGATCATTGACGGGACCCCTGTCTATACAGGAGAAAAGACAAACCAGGTACCGGGACTCAATTCAACCATCAGTCCGCTTTCATACATCAATGCCGATGATATCGAAAGCATCACGGTACTGAAAGATGCCTCCGCCACGTCCATCTATGGAGCGAACGGCGCCAACGGCGTCATCCTGGTGACCACCAAAAAAGGGTCTTCCGGCAAAACAGCCATCGCCGTTTCAACTCGTTATGGCATTTCGACAATCAATGAAAGCACCCGGTTTAAGGTACTGAATGCCCAACAGTATCTAATGTTGGCCAAAGAAGCCTGGGTCAATGCCGGAAAAGACCTGGCCAGTTTTCCATTTCAGGACAATGCGATGAACAGTTACAGTGCAACGAATACTAATTGGACGGATGTGTATTATGGCTTGGGAAATACCTCCGAAACCAATTTGATGATCAGAGGGGGCAATGAAAAAGCAAAATATTATGTTTCAGGTGGTTATTATCGAAACAAGTTGACGGTCAAAGGCAATGTGCAGCAGCGTTTTTCAGTCAGGACAAATTTGGATCTGATGCTGACAAAACGAATGAGTTTTTCTGTCAATATGGCGAATTCCTACAACATCAATACGCTGTTCAATCCGGGAGATGATTACTACCAGATGCTGCCCATTTATTCACCGTATAACACGGACGGCAGTTTCCGTCTATACAATACGTACGTGGACGGGACGAATGATGACGGAAGCCTGAAATGGACAACCCATAGTTTTTTTAATTCGGTGGCGGAACGGGAACAAAACGACAACAACCAGCATACACTGGCAAGCAACGACAACTTTTCCCTGAATCTCGATATCCTGAAAGGATTGAAATTTACCAGCCAGTTAGGGATAGACTATCAAAGCGGATTTGAGGACACCTACAGTGCCAGAACGAACTGGTCAGGCATGTCGCTCTCTGAAGGAGCTTACGGGTATTCTTCCCGTAGCAATGCCAATTTCCTGTTGTGGACAGCCATCCAGCGGCTCAATTTTGACCGGAATTTCGGAAAGCACAAAGTTGGCGGAGTGTTGGGTTTCGAAGCCAGTTCCAAACGCTACTACGCAGTCGGAGCAACCGGTTCGGGGTTCGTCAATGATAACATCAAGGAAATATCTTACGCGGTAGACTATTATGGGACAAGCTCTTCCAAAACAACCCGGACCATGTCCTTTTTGGGACAAGGAAGTTATTCCTACGACAACCGCTATTATCTGGTCCTGAATGCCAGAAGGGATGGAAATTCGGATTTCGGGACCGATGTTCAATGGGCCAATTTCGGTTCGGTCGGCCTTTCCTGGAATGTACACAACGAGCCCTTTTACAACTTGGACAACATCAATATCCTGAAGTTGAAATGTTCCTATGGTACAAACGGAAATTCACGATTAGGATCCACGCAATCATTAGGACTCTATTCCTATGATGAAAGTGACAATTATATGGGTGAATCCGGCGGATCCATGTCTGCCAGTCCGAACCCCAAATTAAGCTGGGAAACGACGAAAATGTTGAACGTCGGCCTGCGGTTGAGACTGTTCAACCGGTTCGATATCGATATGGAAGCTTACAACAACCGGACAGTCAATTTATTGAGTGACCTGGATGTCTCGCGCCTGACCGGTGATACCAGAGTCTACCGCAATGTCGGATCCATCCTCAACAAGGGCTTTGAAGCGACAATCGGAGCCGAACTGGTTAAAAAGAAAGACCTCGAATGGACAGCCGAACTCAACCTCTCTCACAACAAGAACAGCTTGCTGGAACTCTACAACGGTATTCAGAAAGTCATGGGTGAAAAAATCTGGCGGGAAGGATACGATATCAATACGTTCTACCTGGTTCGGTGGGCCGGCGTCGATCCACGCGACGGAGCGCCATTATGGTACGATGCAAACGGCAACATTACCCGGGTATACAGTACCGCCAACCGTGTTCCTTATAAATCATCTTCACCGCATCTGACGGGAGGCCTCTCCAATACGGTCACCTATAAAGATTTCACAGTGAATGCGTTACTCAGCTATGTGCTTGGCGGTTATGCGTTCAGCAATTTCGGAAGAAGAGTTTCTTCCGACGGACTGAACATTATGGACGAAAATCAGAGCATCAACCAGCTCGATCGCTGGCAAAAGCCCGGAGACCTTGCCCTGTCACCCAAACCGGTCTGGGGCGTTTCGACAGGATCGGTCATGAATTCCACCCGGTACCTGTACAACGCAACCTATGCCCTGCTTAGAAATGTATCCTTATCGTATGCCTTGCATTCCAGGTGGATCAGCTACACCGGATTATCCAATGTCAACCTATCCTTGATCGGAGACAATCTAGCCTTATGGACACCTTTTGATCATAAAAACCGGAATTCGTACCGGCAGTCCAGAAGTGGCTATCCAATGGAAACAACCCTGTCGGTAGGACTGGCCTGCAATTTTTGATACTTAACACGTTGAACGATTTATGAAACCAATTAGATTCAAACTGACCAAAACCGTCGAAAACCTGCTGGGAACCATCATATTGGGCGTTTCCATGGCCGGTTGTTCGGACTTTCTGGAAGTGCAACCGGTCGGTCAAACCACCATACCCGTCTTCTTTTCCGATATGGATGGTATCCGGGCCGCCTTGCCGGGAGCCTACAGCGCCATGTACAACTATTACAGTTCGGAATTTTACAAATATCCGGAAATAGCCGGCAATATGGTTTCGCTGAAAACAGTCACCTCCGGCGGAGACATGGTCAAGGAATATAACTTTATCTCCGATCCCACCGATGAGACCGGCGCTGTCGGCTACATCTGGAAAAAGATATATATAGCCCTGGCAAATGTGAACAACATCCTTCAATATCAGCCTTCCCTGGTAGCCAAATATCCCAACAATCAAGCTGAATTGCAGGAAATCAAAGCTGAAGCCCTCTTTCTGAGGGCACTTTGCCTGTTTGACGCCTGCCGGGTTTACGCCCAGCCCTATAACTACACCAAAGAGGCATCACACCTCGGTATTCCTGCCCTGACTAAGACACCCGGAGCCGACGACAACATGCCCAGGAATACAGTCAATCAGGTTTATGTACAAATCATCAAAGACTTGAAAGAATCGGAAGAAGATTTCGGTTCAACACCCATGACCGATGCCTATCATGCCTCAAAACTTGCCTCTCAGGCACTTCTGGCAAGAGTCTATTTATACATGGAAGACTGGGATGACGCCATCATCTATGCCAATAAAGTATTGGCAAGCGTACCCCTCTCCTACGGATCTGATTATGTGGCTATGTTCACCAACCTGACAGCCGGCAACGAAGCCATTTTCCGCCTGAACGGACTGAAAAAAAGCTGTCCGTTACAAAAGTTCTATTATCCGGTCAGTCCGGTAGCTGTTCCTTCTGATACCCTGATGAGCTTGTTCACAGACAGCGATGACATCCGGCTAAAGCTATTTCAGCTGGAATCCGGCAGCAAGAACAGCTATGTCACGCTGAAATATACGGTTACAGCCAATGTCTCCGAATCGGACAAACATTACGATCCGTTTGTCTTACGGGCCTCCGAAATCTATCTGATCAGGGCTGAAGCCTATTTGAACAACAATGAGCCAAAATTGGCTGCCTCAGATCTAAAAACACTCATTGCCAGATCCCGGAACAAACAGACGTCGGATATTTCCATCACAGAAACTGATAAAACAGTCCTGCGACGCCTGTTGGAAGTCGAGCGGGCAAAAGAATTGTGTTTCGAAGGACATCAGTTTTTTGACATCGTCCGGTGGAACCATGCCTTAGTGAGAAGCACCAATACCAACTCCAATATCCGGTACCTGTCCTATCCCAATGACCGGTTCGTCCTTCCCATCCCACAAACCGAATTGGAAGCCAATACAAATATGGTGGGCAATCCCACTGTCAACAATTAATGACCGACTGGATGATGAAAAAAAGTTATTTAATTCTGATAATGCCTCTTCTCTGCCTGTTTTCCTGCGGGCTGGACGAGAACGAGCCCTACAACACACCGTTTATTCACATCATGAAAGATGAGGTCTCATCAACCAAAGTCACCTCAAATTCCAATTTTGTGGCTACGTACTCTGTTTATCTGAGTTCGGTTCCGCTTTCCAAAAGTCTGGAAGTCACCTACAACATAGAGGTCGGTGACGGGCTCCTTGAAGGACGCGATTTTGAGCTGATCACCACCGGAAACAAACTAGTCTTTATGCCCGGTATTTACGACATGCCCATCCGCATCCGCTGGATACCCAATACGGTCGATCCGGCCAAAGACAATACACTTAAAATCGTCCTGGTCAGCAACAGTCTGAACCTGACGATGGGATTGCCCGGTCCAGACAAACTACAAAAAGAATTTACCATAACAAAAGAAAATTGATGAAACGAGCCTGTTTGTTACCAAACGTCAAAGCGGCTGATCACTCGGCAGACGAGTTGCCTATGGTCTTGAACGAAAAAATGATGATTATATGAAACGGATTATTTATTGTTTATTTCTCTTTATCGCGTTACTGATTTCCAGTTTTGCCTTTGGCGGTACGGTAAAGCAGGATCCGAAACTGATCACCGGAAAACTGGCCAACGGCCTGACCTATTATATCTATCCGAACAACTATCCGAAAGGAGAAGCGGTGTTCCGGCTGTTCATCAAATCCGGTTCTGTTTTTGAAAACGAAAACCAGCGCGGTCTGGCCCACTTTGTGGAGCACATGGCGTTCAATGGGACGAAAACATTTCCAGGAAATGCCCTAATCAGGTATCTGGAATCAAAAGGTGCCAAATTCGGGCAAGACCTGAACGCTCATACCTCATTCAACGAAACGGTTTACAAGTTACAGCTTCCGACCAATGATCCGGGAATGGTCGATACAACCATGACCATCCTGGCAGACTGGGCTGATGGTGTAACATTCGACAGTACTGAAATAGAGAGCGAACGTGGCGTCATTCTTTCGGAATGGTTGTCCAAAACCGGGCCTGAGCAGGATGCCCAAAATGCGTTTCTGATGGAGTTGCTGAACAAATCCCGCTTTTCTGAGCGGTTGGTCATCGGTGATACGGCCGTCATCAAGCATTTTCCACGTCAACGGATCTGTGACTATTACCAGCATTGGTACCACCCTCAACTAATGGCCGTCGCCGTTGCCGGTGATGTCGATGTACACCAGATCAAAAAACTGATCCTTGAAAAATTCGGACCGGTCAAAAAAGTCGACCATGACAATATTCCAGTCTATCCTATCTCAGATTATGACAGCGTCGCTGCGAAAATCGTCGTCCATCCGTCACTTCAAAAAATCGAGTACGACCAGATCCAGTTGCTGCCGGAAACGGCGCCTGTCGTCAATGAACAAACCTACCGGGGGTATTTGTTGCAAGTCCTTTTGAACCGGTTGATGGATGCCCGGATGAATGCGCTTTCCTTTGAAAATCCGCCCTATGCCAAAGCGAGTGTCAGTCTTTCCAATTTTCTGAATACCAAAGGGGTGCTGTTGGCTTCTGTCGAACTGACACCGACGAAGATTGACTCAGGCATCCAGACATTCTCCTCCCAGTTGGAACAGATGTACCGGTTCGGCTTCATTCCGTTGGAAATAGAAAAAGCCAAAAAGAGCTACCTGAATGCGTTGCAACGAAGTGCCAATGTGAAAAAGCCCACACCATCCATGGACTACATGGATCAGCTGTATGCCTGTTTCTACAAGGGCGAACTGTTGATTACACCTAAAACAGAATATAAACTGGCAAAAAAATACATCGGTAGCATAGATTCTCTGACATTGGTCAACTTTTTCCACAAAATGGTGAAACCTCAACAGACACACTACATGATCACAGCCTTTGACAGAGTTGCTTCCGAATTGCCGGCAGAAGAAAAGGTCCTGTCGATGGCTGCCGACATAAGAGCTAGAGCCATTGCACCGTATTCCAAAAATATGACGATTCCCGAAAAGCTGTTGGCTAAAGAGCCAAAAGCCAGTAAAGTAGCCAAAGAGACAGCTGTCAGCCAAATTCAGGCGCAGGTGCTGACACTTTCCAATGGGGCCACGGTCATTTTCAGACGGTCTACTACCCCAAACAGCCCGATTACACTGACAGCCTTCCGGAAAGGAGGACTGTACGCACTGGATTCGACAGACTATGTCAGCGGGCTTTACGCAG
>JAUZOU010000147.1 GCA_030706285.1 Bacteroidota bacterium | reverse complement strand
TGATAATTACTGGTGGGATACAACAATTCCTTCAGTAATTTATACGCTCTGTTGCCATCTTTGAGCCTGGCCCAGAAACTGATTTTCCAGGCTAATGACCAACCTGTACCGACATCGGTCCTGGCCTCAAGGCTTTTTCTCGCGGCCTCGGCCAGTTCGGGTGTTTCGCTGGGACCAATAACAGTAACGGGATACCACATATACAGATGAGAAACGTGTCTGTGTGTCGGATCCGATTCTTTAAATGCCTGACTCCATTCCATCAGTCTGCCATCTGAAGCAATGGCCGGTTGGGCCAGTTGAGGGATTGCTTGATCGATCTTTGCAACCAACAGATTGGTATCTTTGAGTAATCTTGAAGCTTCCACCACATGGGTAAACAACTCTGCGATGATTTCCTGATCATGAGATGGTGCCATACAGATTGATCCGGTGGATCCGTCAGGAGCGATGAATGAATTTTCCGGCGAAGTGGACGGTCCTGAAACAAGCTTCCCGGTAACCGGATCTTTGACAAGCCAATCAAGATAAAATTGAGCCGATTTGAGCAAGACCGGATAAATTTCTTTTAAATAGTCGTTATCGCGGCAAAATGTATAATGATCCCATAACTGTCCGCACAACCAACCGCCGGCTGCCACATACATGCCCCAGCTGGTGCCCTCACCCGGCGACGTATATCCCCAGACGTTCGTGATCGGTTCAACACACCAGCCACGGGCATGATATTGTACAGAAGCCGTCTTCTCCCCCGGTTTCACCAATGACTCCACCAGCTTGACAAACGGGGAAAAACAATCTGACAGGTTCGTCACATCGGCAGGCCAATAGTTCATCTGAACATTGATGTTGGTGTGATAATCGCAATTCCAGGGTACCTGGATTTTATTTGCCCATACCCCCTGTAAATTGGCCGGTAATGACCCTTTTCTTGAAGAAGCGATGAGTAAATAACGGCCAAACTGAAAATACAACTCTTGTAAATGAAGATCATCCGGGCTTTTCTTTTGGTTGATCAAACGCCGGTCTGTTGGAATGGTATCTGTCGTTTGCCCGGATAAATTTAATTCGACTCTGCTGAAAATTGAGGTATAATCGTCCAGATGGCTTTTCAATAAAGACGCATACGATTTCTTAGCCGCTTTATTCAATTGAGCATAAGAAACCTGTACTGGATTTTCTCCGGTAAACGAAGGATAATCCTGCTTGTAATTGGTTGAAGCAGTCAGAATCAGAACAACATCATCCGATTGTTGAACTGATAGCTGATTTTCCGAATAAACGGTTTTTCCACCTTTGGCTATCGCTTTTATCCGGGTGGCATACTGCATGCCCTCCCCTCCTTTTCCATTGTCCAACCAACCGAACATCATCAGATTATCTTTTTCCGTTTTGAATTGACAGCGTTCCTGACGGGTCAGTTTTACGGAAAAACTGATAGCATGAGGTTCATTTGAGGTAATATGCATAATTAAAGCCCTGTCAGGATAGCTGGCAAAGATTTCTCTCTTATAGTGCCGGTTCCCCTGAACATAGAAAACAGTAACCAATCCTTTTCTAAGATCAAGTTCTTTTCGATAACCTGAATATGGTTCTTCCGTCCCAAAATCAAAAACCAAATCGCCAAGGGTCTGGAAAGAGCCGTAAGGAACGTTTGCCCCTTCTCCTTTTCCGGAACCGGCACCTTTACACACCTGCGTTTTCTTGGTCAATTCATTGGCTTCCAGATAGTTTCCATCAAAAAGCAATTGCCGGATCTTAGGCAGCCATTTTGCAGCTTCCGGATTATTATTATCATCCTGGCTTCCAGACCATAAGGTTTTTTCATTCAGTTGAATTCTATCATGATTGACATCACCGAATATCATCGCCCCCATAAATCCGTTTCCGACAGGTAAGGCTCTCAACCATTCCGGATCGCTGTCCCAGGTGCTTTTCGAATCCGTAACAGTCGATCGGGCCGGGCTGTCAAACCATAGTTTTAACGGAGGCACTGATGGTTGAGCCACTGCTGCTGCATGAACAGCAACAGTGACTAAGAGCAGGATCTGTTTTAACGATATTGTTGGTTTTCTAAACATAATCATATAGTTCTTATCTCTTTAATAACCCATCTTCATTAGACGGAATCTTGCACAAAGTTAACTTATACGGATAAAAAATACCTTGACCTTTCAGAGCCATCCGATTAGGTATACTCTGTTATTCCCAATAAATCGCCAGGCCGGATGTTGATTCAGCCTCAAACCGTCATCAATAACCGGGGTTTTGCTTCAGGTTCGGATTGGCTTGCATATCTTCCAATGGAATCGGCAGCAATTCATGCTTGTTCACCTGGAAATTGCCGGCAGAAGGATAGTTAACATTGATATAATGTTGTTTTAATTCTTCACCACTGTACCAACGTCTCAGGTCGAACGCCCGATGGCCTTCGAAGGCAAGCTCTTTCCAACGTTCCATACGAATGGCGGCTCTTAAATCGGCCTGGCTGATTGTCGTCGAAGCTTCTTTCATCTTGGAACGTTTTCTGACCTTATTATAAGGAACGACGGCCTGATCAGGATGTCCTGCTTCATTCAGCGCTTCAGCCTCCATCAGCAGCACATCGGCATAACGCATCTTAATCACATTAATTCCGGTCATCTCATCTCCAAGAAAATCCTTGCCGACTTCGGTATATTTTTTAATCCAGCGATGCGATATCCAACTGCTTTTATAAAAATCAACGCTCGCTCTGTTGCCCCAAAATACCCCGTATTTCTCAAACGTCGTTTTGTAATAGGGAATATCAGACGCCTGAACAATGGCTGAATCAGTCCCTTCCCTGCATATTGTGCCTTTAATGCTATCGCCTTTCCAGTAAACATTTTTAGCGTCATACCAAGCAATCGACTGAGTCAACCTTGGATCAAACTTTCCATCTGTTGTGAGTTCCGAACGGAAGGCATTAAACAATGTATCACTGGCTATAAATTCGCCCCAATAGTAAGGCGTAAATATAAATTGCAATAAATTGTAACGATTGTCAGCCACTCCGGACTCCCTGAACTGGATTTCAAAAATCGATTCGGTAGAGTTTTCGGCCGTTCCGTAAAATTGTTTGCCCCAATTCGAGGAAGACAACAACGTATAACCCAGCTTATCGACTTCTGCAAAGGCAGTGGCCGCTTTATCATATTCCTTGAACCATAAATAGGTTTTCCCAAGGTAACCGTAAGCAGCCCCCATCGTTGCCCGTCCGGTGTTGTCTGAATCCCATTTCTTCGGTAAATACTGAGCAGCAAATGTAAAATCGGCGACCAGTTTTGTCAGGATGTCTGCTTCCGGAGTCTGGGACGGATATAATTCATTCAAACTCTCAGGCAGATAGTCCAGATAAATAATATTTTTAAAATGCTTATAAAGCTCAAAATGATAGAAACCTCTCAGAAAACGGGCTTCTGCAATCAATGAATCTTTGGCTGCATCTGAGATTTCAGTGCTGTTGGGTGTATACGCGATGACCTGATTGCAATAGAAAATTCCTTTGTAGTACATTTCCCAGATGGTATTCTCTGATGAGCCTTCATACGATGAGTTGTTAGTAAAGTTACCAGACCGGCCGTACCAATTGACAAAATGTTCCGGGAAGCAGTCGTCACCGCGTAAAAAATCAGGGACATACATCCTGATGGCCGACCATTTCTCCCAAACATTGACAGAATAGCAGGCAGCCAGGTTGCTTTCCACATTGGCCCTGGAATTCCAGTAAGTGGCCGTTCCGACCGCATCCAGGCGGGTTTGCTGCAGAAAATCATCGTTACACGATGTCATTCCGGCTATCAGCAACAAGAATGTTGCTATATTGAAAATAACTGATTTCATAATTCCATTAGATTAAAAGACGATTTGAACACCTGTTGAGAATGTACGGAACATCGGATATTGCCAGCTGTTGACACCTCTTCTTAAAACAGAGTACTCTTCACTGACGTACTGTTCGTTTCCGATTTCCGGATTTCCAAGTGAATACCTGGTTATCGTAAACACATTGGTTGTATTCAGATAAAGCCTCACGTTGGAAACATTGATTTTTGAAATCAACACTTTAGGGAGCGAATAGCCCAACTGGATATTTTGCAGACGGAAAAAAGAGCCGTCTTCGAGCCAACGGTCTGTGAA
The DNA here is from genome assembly GCA_030706285.1 of Bacteroidota bacterium. Lineage (GTDB taxonomy): Bacteria > Bacteroidota > Bacteroidia > Bacteroidales > UBA1402 > UBA8389. The sequence goes on along the minus strand of JAUZOU010000147.1, from coordinate 3,095 downwards.
AACATCACCGTTCCCGTTCGGATCGGTCAGACTGACTCTGGGATATTTGGCATCCGGATTTTCCGGCGACCAGGAATTGGCCAGCAAACCGCTCTGCATATTGGCCCAGGTCGTTTGCGGTGCCAACGATTCTCTGGATGAATAATTGAATATTTTATTTCCGTATTGTCCGTTAAAGAACAAATCCAGATCAAACGAACCGTACTCAAAATGAGCCGTCGTACTATAATAGAAATCGGGAGAGGATTTGCCGCAAAATTGCTTGTCAGCATCAGAAATAACACCGTCATTGTTATAATCGACATATCTGACATCTCCCAGTTGGGCTTTCGGTTGAATGGCAGTCGTTGTCCCTGTTTCCGGATTCGTATACGTGTGAGCATCCAGTTCTTCTTGCGTTCTGAAAATTCCGTCTGTTTTGATCAGATAAAATTCAGCAATACTTCTGCCTACCGTCGTCACATTCACTCCATTCGAAAGATTGCCTACATAGCCGCCGTAAATCGGGGTTCCTGTCCCGCTGGTTGACAACGCCAGCACTTTATCTTGGATAAAAGAAATGTTCCCGGAAAAACTGTATTTCAGTTTCTTTGAGTATTCTCTGTAGGTGGCGCTCAGTTCAAATCCCTGGTTGCGTAACGAACCGACATTTTGGGCCGGATCGCTCAAGCTGCCGGTATACTTCGGCAACGGCACCGTAACCAGCGCTCCCGTCGTTTTCCGCTGATAAACTTCAGCCGTGGCATCAACCTTATCATTAAACATAGAGAGGTCGAGACCGACATTCCAGGTCGTCGAAGTTTCCCAGCTGACTCCCGGTGACGTATAACTGCTCTGTGCTCCTCCTGTCCATAAATGCTGATCGGTACCGATCACGTAATTATAACGCTGGGATACAATATCGACAGACGATTCATACATATATTCACCGATCGAGCTATTACCCAGTTGGCCCCAACTACCTCTCAATTTGAGATCGTCAACATACTTCAACTTAAAAAATTTCTCTTTACCGATATTCCAGCCTAATGAAACGGAGGGGAATGTTCCGTACCGGTTATTCGATGAAAACTTGGAAGAACCGTCCCTTCTTACGGATGCCCCCAACAGGTAACGGTTGGCATATGCATAGTTCAACTGACCGAAGTAGCCCAAATCGCCACCTTTTGAAATGCTCGGAGAAACTTGCATGGTACCATCCGAGGAAGACAAAACAGGCAGGTCGTCGTCTATCAAATCATCTGCTCGTATCCACAAACCATCAGAATTATATTGGCCTCTTGAAATACCGGCCACACTGTTAATCGAATGTAATCCGAACGTTCCGTTGTAATTTAACAGCAACTCCGATCTTGTGCTATAGCTTTTGTTGTGAGATTCAATACGGCAGGAGACGGAAGGATCGGCACGTCCGGGAATTTTTAACGATTTATCCTGCTGAACGTATTCAGACAAACCGAAATTATAGTTAAAGTTCGTTTTCAGCGTCAATCCTTTCATCAGGTCGAAGGCAGCAAAAAATAAGCTGTTCATATTACGGTTAACCCATTTCTTTGAAAAATTCTTAGCATAGTAAACCGGATCAAATCCCATTTGATAATCATATAAACCATCATCATAGGTACCGTCAGCATTGGCCCTTACAGCAAGGGGAGAATACGTCAACGTCGAGAGCTGTCCAGCATCATAGATACCCCTGTTGTCAGATTGTTTGACCCTCAGGGTGTTTCCAAAATGCCAACGGTTCCGGTCGTAGTTGGTATTGATAGAAGCACCGTATTCTTTGTAACCGGTATTGATAAACGTACCTTCCTGATCGGAATGATTGATTGACATGGAGGCATTCATGTAATCACCGCCACCCGAAACACGGACGTTTTGACGATAAAAGGGCGCGGGGCTGTACACTTCCTTGTACCAATCCGTCCCGGCACCGACTGAATCAGGCAGTATTTGTGAGGGATAATCATCCAGCTGCCCTTCGTTTTTAAACGCTGTATACCAATACTTGGCATATTCTTTTCCATCAGCCATTTTAGGCAGACCGTCAGCCTTTTGAATACCGAATGTCCCTGAATATTCAACTTTCGGCAATCCTTTCTTCCCTTTTTTCGAAGTGACCAAGACCACACCGTTCGCTGCCTGAGCGCCATAGATCGCTGCCGCCGACGCATCTTTCAGGACTTCGATCGATTCGATTTCTTCAGGCGATAACATCAAAGAACTGGAATAAATCCCATCGACCACATATAATGGTGTCGTGCTTCCTAGTGTTCCGACACCCCTGACTTTGACACTGACACCTGCACCCGGCTTACCGCTGTTCCGTTCAATGACAACACCGGCAATTTTACCCTGCAAGGCGGTCGCCGCATCGGTTGTGGTGGTCTTCAGGACTTCATCGCCTTTTAACGAAGAAACCGCACCGGTCAAATGACTTTTCTTAACCTTCGTGTAACCAACTACAACCATTTCATCCAACGATACCGAATTTACTTGCAATCGCAACTTGACCGGGACCTTTGGTTGTGCCTGAAACGTTTGTTCAATGTAACCGATAAAAGAAGCTTTTAGTTTATACACTTTATTTTCAGTGACATTAATTGAAAAAGCGCCTTTGTTATCGGTGATGCTGCCATTTTGTTCGTGACCGATCATCCGGATACTGACGCCTGGCAATGGTAACCCGGCCTCATCCAACACAATTCCGGTCAACGTATGCTGTGCAGCGGCATACATTGTGGAGAATAAGATCCCCCATAAAAGGACTCTAAATTTTCGCATGATATTAGTATTAATGCTGATTAACGATCAACAAATTTACGGAGGAGGGGGAAAAAGGATAAGGGGAGTATTCTGATATTAGCAGGGGTAAATTGGTATTTTCAGGGTCATTTCAACGTCCGCCAGGTATATCATAACAGTCGTTTGAGGGCTATACAGGCTGTTATTGATTTTACGAATCAACCCCCTTTTTATTATGAATCCACCCCTCGTACTTCTTATCCGGAAAGCCTTAATTTGCTTTGAATTCATACCGGATCACGATACAATGAAACCCACTCTCCTAACCTCATTTCTATTGATGGCCAGTT
>JAUZOU010000146.1 GCA_030706285.1 Bacteroidota bacterium | reverse complement strand
GTCAGGTTGTAAGCATCCAGTTTATTCTGGTCAACATTGACGTAGACATACCGGTCAGGTGCTCCGATAACAGAAATCGCACCAATACCGTCGATTCGTTTCAGCGGATTGGATACCTGTTCGTCGATCAGCTTTTCCAGTCCCATGTAACTTTCCTTGGCTGTAAAAGTGTACATGAGGATCGGCATCATACTGGTACTTAACTTGTAAATGGCCGGACGGCTGCACCCGGTTGGCAGATAGTCGTAAATCTGGTCAATACAGCCACGGATGTCGTTGACCGATTCGTCCAGATTCTTTCCATATTTAAATTCCAGCGTAATGATGGACATGTTGTCCTGAGAGGTTGATGTGATGTTCTTGATGCCTTGAACACTGTTGAAGGCATCTTCCAGCTTTTTCGTGACATTGGTCTCTATTTCAGAAGCATTGGCTCCCGAGTAGGTGGTCATCACTGTCACGTACGGCGGTTCAATCTCCGGATACTGGTCGATCGGGAGATTGCTCAGCGAGTACAAGCCTGCCAGCACGACGGCCACAAAGATCATCAATGTGGTCACCGGCTTGTTTACGGCACTTTTATATAAACTCATATTATTTTCCGATTAAAATTCTTGCATCGAATAGGCCTCCGGCTTATTCGACTACTTTAAGTTTGCTACCATTAACCAGTTTTGCCTGTCCGGCAATGATAAGGTGGTCTCCCGAATTGATTTCATTGGAAATCAGTTCGACCTGATCATCATAGCGGGTACCCAGTGTAACGGTTATACGCTCAGCTGTTCCATTCTTTTCCAAAAAGACATACCGTTCATTGGATCCCTGCAATTTCAGGACGGACTGATAAGGTACCACCATTGCACGGACATCCCCCATCTCTAGTCTGGCACGGACAAACATGCCCGGAGCAAGCTTTTGATTACCGTTCGGAATCTTCAACTCTACTTGGAAAGTATGGGCATTGGCATTGACTGTCGGAGCCACATTGGTCACAAGGGCATTAAAGGCTTGTCCCTGATAGATGTCGGACGTGATTTGTGATCTCATGCCTTTTTTCACCAGCGGGAAAAAGCTTTCCGGCACATTGATGTAAGCCTTCAGACTAGTCAGCTGGGCAATGGTTACAATGGCCTGAGCTCCGGTGTACAGTTCCTTGTCTTCATAGTTTTTGGCGGTGATGACGCCACTGAACGGTGCCCGGATGCGGGTATTGTTCACCAGATAGGACAGATTGGTTTTCTGGACATTAAGCTGAGTTTTTGTCTGGTCATACGTTTGCTGTGAAATGGCACCCGTTTCGTGCAACGTTTCATAGCGTTTGTAATCGTTCTCCTGGTTCTTAATCTGAAGTTCCGCCTGACGTAAATTCGTCTGGTCCATTTGCACCAGCAATTGTCCGGCACTGACACGACTACCGACTTCGACATATATTTTTTCGATACGGCCTGGTGAGGTCGGTACAAGATTGACTTCCTCCCAAGGTTCCGTATTGGCTGAGAACTCCAGTTCACGGCCGATGACCTTTGGCTCCAGCGTCATAACTTTGACATTTTCTGTCGTAATTTCTGATTTTTTAGTTTGATCCTTTTTACCTGATGAGCAAGAAGGAAGGCTCAGGACTATTACAGTCAGAGCCAGCAACATTGCAACACTGATTCGTCTCATTGTATTCTATTGTAAATTATTTTGTTTAAGCAGTTAAAGTTCACCAAGCAGTTTCAGCAAAGCATCCTGTGCATCCAGTAAGGACAGGACTGAATTGATGTAATTACTTTGTGCTGTCAGCAAATTGTTGTTTGCTGTCGTCAATTCTAGGCTTGATGACAAGCCTTGTTCATATTTTTTGGTAATGTTGTCAAATACCCGTTGCGACACGTCAATGTTTTTCTTCTGAATGTCATAGGCAGACTGAGCACTTTTCAGGTTGTACCGGAGCTGCTTTTCCTGAATCAGCAACTGGTCCTTGGCCAACTGATTGTCTAGTTGGGAAGATTCAACGGCAAATCTGGCTTTCTTGACACTGGCAGCGTTTTTGCCTCCGACCAACAACGGAACACTGGCCGACAGCACAAACGTATTCTTCATCGTCATATCGAATTTGCTGGACACCAGTTTCTCGTTATGCTGATAGACAGCAGATAAAGAAGGTAACATGGAAGCATAGGTCGATTTAAGCTGTTTCTTGCTCAATTCCAGATTCAAATCACTCAGTTGCATATCCGTATTGTTGGAAACAATAAACGGGGTCGCCAGCAGTTCGTACGAATTCCGTCTTTCAGTCAGTTGAGCCAGGGTATCCGTCAGTTTCAGATCATCGTTAACTCCAACGCCCAGCAGCAAACGCATGGAATTGTATGCCATTTCTATGGTTCGTTCTGTCGTCTGAAGTGTGTTTTCCAGATTGGCCACCGTCACGTCCATCTGATCAGCTTCCGTCTGTTCTCCTATGCCAACCTTTACTTTATCATGAGTGGCTTTTGCCAGGACTTTGACATTTGCCAGATTTTTTTCCAGTATCTTTTTGTTGTCTTCTGAAACAAGAATGGCATAATAAGCCATGTTAACACTGTTTTTTATAGTCAGTCCCGTTTGCTCAACCGCTTTTTGGGACATCTGGCTGCTTAGTTTGGCCAATTGGATACCCACCAGTACATTGGCATTGAACACGGCCTGGGAAGCCTGAAGCGTCAGTGTACTGGATGATTCCATCGGAATTACCTGTCCCATGATTTTCAATTCGGTACCCATAAAATTGGTGTACGACATGGATGCACTCGTTTGTGGCAAATAGTTGGCTATGGCAGCCCATTCTGCCGCTTGTGCTTCTTTAACAGCCAACCCTGCTTTTTGTATGTTCCGGTTATGCTCCAGAGCAAACTGCCTGGCTTCATCCAGCGAGAACGACCAGCTTTGGCCCGATCCCTGCGCAGGTGAGGTCTGAGCAATGGCTGTGGAAAAAGAGCAACAAGCGATGACTGTCCAAATGACTGTTTTCTTCATTTTCAGCCTCTCAAAATTTCTGCATTTCATATACTAATAATTATTTTCATAAATGTCTATCTGTACTCCGCATGCCAATCTTTTAGTTTAAACATGCTCGATTCATATAATTAGCCCGTGATTATTGTCAATCTTCCCGGGAAAGAGGATTGACAGTTTGTACCATCTCTTCCGTTTCATTGATATAGGTGTCAATAATAGCATCCAGTTCCTCATCCTTAAGTGGTTCATCTTCAATCAGTTTATCAAGTTGTTTGTCGACGATCAGTTTTTCGTAATACTCCAGGCCTTTTTGGTTGCACAATATCCGGATATTAATGTCCAGCAGCATTTCCATGCTTTGCCGGATAATGCTCTTGTTCAAATCTTTCGTTGCCAGATTCAACATGTTGAGAAACTGCAACGCCAGCATCCTGGACATCAGGTCTATATTGAAGTTGGTCCGGTATAGGCCTTCATCAATACCTTTCATAATATTAGTCTTGATTTTTTCACAGGACTTCTTATGGTTTAGCTGAAGCATCTTCCTGTGAATGTCAGGATAGTATTTGTGCAGATCAAAAAAGAAATTGACAAATTGTTTATTCTTGTTGGATTTATGAAAGGCAATCATACCAAGGATGTCATCAATGGCATTGCCCTTGAATGGACACGTTTTACCGAAAAGGGCCTGCTTTTTAATGTATTTCTCATTATGTTCCAGCAAAACCGACTCTATCAGTGCTTCTTTTTGGGAAAAGTAAGCATAAAATGTTTTCTTTGAAATATGCAGTTCATTGCAGATATCATCAATACTGACACTGCGTAAACCATATTTCAGAAAAAGTCTGGTAGCTGTTTTTTTGATGTTAACCCGTAAACCTTCGTCCATTTTTACCTAATTGGAACGGCAAAGGTACTATAATAATTAGTCTGTTTTAAGCAGTGGACGTTAAAATAAACTAATATTTTTCACAGAAATATCATATAATGCTGCTAATTAGCAATTTAAATGGAAACTTTGAGTACGTTAAAGTTTCCGGTTTTCCTTAACACTTGGACAAAGGTTCGACTTTTTTCAATTCGGCATATAACTCATGAACCGGCAACCCCATGACATTGAAATACGAGCCTGAAATCCGTTCGACGCCAGCCAGGCCAATCCACTCCTGCACGCCATAAGCCCCAGCTTTGTCAAAAGGTTTGTAGTTATCCACATACCAATCGATTTCATCCGCCGTCAAGGGTGAAAAAACAACTTCGGTGCCGACAACAAACGAACGCTGAAACGTACAACTCGTCAGGCATACGCCGGTATAGACCCAGTGACTGCCACCGGCCAACAGCTGAAGCATATTGACAGCCTCCTCCCGGTCGGCAGGCTTGCCTAAAACCTCGTTTTCTTTACAGACAATGGTATCTGCAGTAAGGAGTAGCTCGGACGGTTTCAGTTTCTGACGATAGGCCTCAGCCTTTTTCGTGGCGACATACCTGGCAATCGCACTCGTTTTGAGGTCAGAAGGATACGATTCATCCAAATTTTTCAACGTCCGGACAGAATAGCTGACACCCAACCTGCTCAGCAGTTCATTTCGCCGGGGGGAATTGGACGCCAGAATCAACTGATAACCGGATAGATTTTCCAGCATAACGTTTCTGTTTTTACCACCCAAAAGCTTCCGCACCATCCATCCATAGCCCCTGGGCTTTCATGATCTGCTCCAGCAAGTCGCGACCACAGCCCTCTCCTCCTTTTACGTGAGAAATATACCTGGATATGGTTTTGATTTCCGGGGCGGCATCAGCCGGGCAAGCAGCCAGACCGGCCAGTTTCATGATTTCATAATCGGGGATGTCATCACCCATGTAAGCAACTTCACGTGCCGTCAGGCCCGTCCTTTTCAGGAAATCATCAAAGTCATGCCGTTTGACGCTGGATCCCATATAGATATGTTGGATACCAAGATTCTCAAACCGTTTACGGACAGCTTCCGTACGACCACCTGTGATGATGCCAAGGATCAGTCCCTTTTTAACAGCCTGGTTGATGGCATAACCGTCTTTGATGTTGACCGTTCGCATCGGTTCTCCGGAGGGATGAAGAGGAATGACATTGGCTGACAACACACCGTCCACGTCAAAAACGGCAGCTTTGATCGTGGTCAAATCGAAAGGAATCGTACTCATATGACTAATTATTTGTTGAAGCGGCTTTGTCTGTCGCTTGTTTATGAATGCCCTTGCTAAGCAGCTCATAGAGTTGAGCCCACTCCGGATGGTTTTGTAACAAGGCCAGCTGTTTGCCCATAACTTGTTGATCGTACCGGACAGCAGGGCCTGTCTGGGCTTTGGACGGCATCATCGTATGAACTTTGCGGGCGACTTCATCAATCAGCGGCAACATATCGTCGAAGGACAGCTGCTGTTCCTGAAGAATATCACCCGATATGGCATACAGATAATTGACGAAATTTGAAGCAAAAACGGCAGCCAGATGAATGTATTTACGATGTTCCGAATCGACCACCCGGACCGTATCCGAGAGATCGGCAACCAATGCCTGAATCACTTGCAGGCTTTCAAGCCTGGCAGCCTCTATATAAAAGGGAATAGACCGGAACTCGACTTTCCGTCCCTTGCTGAATGTTTGAAGTGGATAAATCACACCATAATCAGACGTACAAACGGATAAGACATCCATGGGGACACTGCCGGCCGTATGCACCATCAAGGCATTTCCCACCTGTATTCCGGACAAGACGTCAGATAAGGCGTCATCCTTGAGGGCACAGATATATAAGTCTGCTCCAGGCCTGACCAATTCCGGCCGGGTTACCGCTTCAGCACCAAGCAAAAATGCCAATGCTTCAGCCGATTCAGCCGTACGGCTGAACACCTGCACAAACCGGTGGCCTTTCTCCTGTAAAGCCAAACCTAATTGAGTGGCAAGATTCCCGGCACCAATCAGGGTAATATTCATAAACACAGTTATTCGGTTTTACCAAATTGATTCAGGTGCACTTTTTCCCACAATAACTTGGCATCATCGTGTGGTTTGTGAAATTCGTCCTTGATCCCGATACCAATAATATTCAACACGCTGTAGGTCTCAGGGATATCCAGCAGCTGACGAACATAGGCTTCGGCATCACCTCCATCCGGCGTTTGACGCTGACGGACCTGAACCCAGCAGGATCCCAACCCGAGATCTTCAGCCTCAAGCTGCAACAGGGTCGAAGCAATGGAAGCATCTTCAATCCAGGCATCGCTTACTGCAGGATCCGCAATCACGACGACTGACAGAGCGGTACCGCCGATCAGCTTGCTGCCGCTTTTCTTACAGGCTGCCAGCTGCTTCAACTTGTCTGGATCATCCACCAGGACAAACTGCCATGGCCTTGAATTTTTGGAAGAAGGAGACATCAATGCTGCCTTCATCAAGGATTCAACGAGTTCAGGACTGATTTGTGTTTCTTTAAATATCCGCGTGCTTCTCCGGTTACGAAGCAAATCCAATAAGTTATCCATAAAATTGACAATATTAGCCACAAATATACGTTTATTTCCTTAGATTTGCCGGCTTTGAAACGCTAGCCGGTCAAAAAGTCTGTGTCATTTTTGCGAACGAAATGCTAAAAAAAAGCCTGAGCCTGATTCTCCTGTTTTTTCTGATTTGTTCTTTTCCGGCGCATGCCAGAGAAACCGTCACCATTTCAGGGTTTGTGATGGATATGAACAGCAGAGCCATCGAGCTGGTGAAGGTTTCAGACCACCGTTCTCAGCTAAGCACCACAACGGACATTCATGGCTTCTATTCCCTGACTCTTCCCAAAACAGATACGGTCATTCTTAGTTACAGCTGCCTTTCCTACCAGACAGCCACCCGTATCATACCCATCGAACTGCAAAACCCGAGAGTCAATGTCACGCTGAGCATATCTAGCCGGACGCTCAAAGAAGTCACGGTAAAAGGACAACAACGGCAAACCAGCACGCTGCAGACGCTGGATGTTTCCAACATCCGGATGCTGCCTGACGCTTCAGGTGGCAGCATCGAGGCCTTGCTGGTGACATTTGCCGGAGTCAGTTCGAACAACGAACTTAGTTCTCAATATTCAGTCCGCGGTGGCAACTACGACGAGAACCTGGTCTATGTAAACGGGACGGAAGTCTACCGGCCCTTACTGATCAGAGCCGGCCAACAGGAAGGCTTGAGCTTTATCAATCCTGAGATGGTCAAGGAAGTCAAGTTCTCTTCAGGTGGATTTGACGCCAAATATGGTGATAAGATGTCCTCCGTACTCGATATCGAATACAAACAGCCTAAATCGTTCGAAGCCGTTGCTTCCGGTAGTTTGTTGGGAGCCAATCTGTATCTAG
>JAUZOU010000145.1 GCA_030706285.1 Bacteroidota bacterium | reverse complement strand
CTGACAGGCAGATTATTAAATTTCCGTTTTACCGTTGAATTCTGACGAACCATGGCTATCGTTGACGATCAGTTCGATCAGCTACCTCGTCGCCATCGGCCGTTAGGTTTACAAAACGCCTTACTCCTGCTCTATCTGCTCGCTTGAAAGCTGCCTATACAGGAAAAGAAGGTCCGTTAACTGTATAAGCCACAGCCAACATGGGAAAAAATTCATAAATTCTCTGAAAAATGATTAATGAAACGGGCAAAAAAAATATCTTTGCACTGATGAATGTTTAAGCGCCTTCGTATTTCAGTTCTGTTGCGACGACTCGATTACAAAACCAACAACATCCATAAAATCAGTCCTATGCATAATTCCGTCTTCAGTAAATTCACGCCCAAAGAATCTAAGTTTTTTCCCATTCTGAAAGAAATGTCAGACGTTCTTCTGACAGTATCCGATTTAATCATCGATTGTGTTCAGAAAAATGACCATAACCTGGCACTCGACTATTACAAAAAGATCAAGGAGCAGGAAAAAAAAGGCGATCAGTTATCAAACAAAATCTTTGACGAGCTAAATTCGACGTTCATCACGCCTTTCGACAGGGAGGATATCCAGCACCTGGCCAGTATGCTGGATGATGTAACCGATTACATAAATAGCTGTGCCAAGCGTATTGCCTTATATAAGCCCAAACAGATTCCCCAGGGAGCCGTGGCCCTTGCCATCCTGATCAGGGAAGACGCCGTCTGCATCGGCAAAGCCGTCGATGAGCTGGATGTGCTGAAAAAAAATTCCAAAAGAATCAGTTTGTATTGCAAAGAATTACATGACATCGAAAACAGAGCCGACGACGTCTATGAAAATTTCATCATCAATTTATTCGAATCGGAACAGGATGGTGTAGAAGTCATTAAGCTCAAAGAGATCATGCAAGAACTTGAAAAAGCGACCAATGCTGCCGAAACGGTCGGAAAGATCATCAAAACGATCATTGTCAAGTACGCCTGACGTGATCTTTGAGGCTTAAAAAAACACCGAACCATAGTTTTTTCTTACATTTGTCCTGATTTTCACAAAAAGGTGACATTTTCCGGTACCTTTACCGCTTTCGAAATACATGATACATGAATAATTCATTCTTCAGCAAGTTCACACCAAAAGAGCCCAAGTTTTTTCCGATTTTAAAGGAAATGTCCGATGTTTTGCTGGTTGCCTCTGACTTGATGATTGAATTCATCAAAAATTACGATCACAACACAGCCCCTGATTATTATAAAAAAATCAAGGAGGAAGAGCATAAAGGCGATACGTTGTCAAACCGCATATTCGACGAACTGAACACAACCTTCATTACGCCTTTTGACCGGGAAGACATCAACCACCTGGCAAACAGACTGGACGATGTAACCGATTACATCAACAGTTGCGCCAAACGGGTCGTCCTTTACAATCCTAAGAAGATGCCTGAGAATGCCCTCGAGATGGCCGGTCTCATCAGAGATGCCGCCGTTTGCATCGGGAAAGCCGTCAATGAGCTGGACGTATTTAAAAAAGACTCAAAAAAAATAAAAAGCTATTGCGCTGAGCTGCATGATATTGAGAACAAAGCGGATGATGTGTACGAACATTTCATCATTGAACTGTTCGAAAAAGAATCCGACAGTATTGAGATTATCAAACTGAAAGAAATCATGCTGGAACTTGAAAAAGCAACGGATGTGGCCGAATACGTTGGAAAGATCATCAAAACGATCATTGTCAAATATGCTTAATCATTATCTATCGGACAAATGGGCTTACTGATAACTATTATTATCTTGTGCTTTCTTTTCGACTATGTCAATGGTTTCCATGACGCAGCCAATTCCATCGCCACCATTGTTTCCACGAAAGTTTTGACACCTTTCAGAGCCGTAATATGGGCAGCCAGTTTTAACTTGGTTGCCTTTTTTATTGCCAAATACATCATCGGCGAGTTCGGTATTGCCAATACGGTCTGCAAAACGGTACTGCCGGAATTTGTCACTCTACCGGTGATCTTTTCCGGTGTGGTCGCTGCGATTATCTGGAATCTGGCCACCTGGTGGCTGGGCATTCCTTCGTCCTCCTCCCACACACTGATCGGCGGTTTCGCCGGAGCGGCCATTATGAGCGCCGGGACCTTTTCGGCCGTGCATGTCAATACCATCATCATCATTGTCGCCTTCATATTCCTAGCGCCTTTTATCGGCATGGTCATTTCCTCCCTGCTAACCATTTTGATTCAATATATCTGCAAGAAGTTCAACCCCCATCATGCCAACAGGGTATTCCGAAAACTTCAGTTGTGTTCTTCCGCCATGTTTGCCATTGGATTTGGCCTGAACGATTCCCAAAAAGTCATGGGTATTATCGGGGCTGCGTTGATTGCCGCCCATGCCAAAGGATTGCCGCTGGGCATTGCCGCATTCAGTGATATTCCCGACTGGGTACCGCTGACGTGCTTTACCTGCATTGCCTTAGGTACCATGACCGGTGGTTGGAAAATCGTCAAAACGATGGGCTCCAAAATCACCAAAGTAACGGCGCTTGAGGGTGTCGCTGCCGAAACGGCCGGTGCCATCACACTATACCTGACTGATTACCTGAAAATCCCCGTCAGTACGACCCATACCATTACCGGTGCCATCATCGGCGTCGGTGCGGTGAAACGCCTATCTGCCGTCCGTTGGGGCGTTACCCGCAGCCTGATGATCGCCTGGATCCTGACCATTCCCGTCAGCGCCACCCTGGCTGCCATCATCTTCTACTTCTTCGGTTCGAATATGTAAGAAGCGGTGGGCGTGTGAGCACAATAAAGCGATAAACATTTAAGTAGGGGGAAAGGTGTACTTTGATCATGTAAACCGATTGCTGCTGCTTCGTTAAAGCATCCGAACGAATTGATGTTTTTAAAATCTGATATCAACCGACAAACGAATCGACCTGTCGAATTTCATAAGTAATTGCTTTTCAATAAATTTACCATACAGGAGCGTACAAATATTTTTGAAATCCGATAAATGTGTTTTGAGTTATTTGAATGTCGCCAAGTTCACGAATGCCATCCATCGCGGTACCATATTTAAATTTGAGCAACTCTGGTAAATTATCAATTGCAAGTTCTTTTACTCCCGATTCGACATATTTGGCAAGTACGAAATGAATGAATTCCTGTTGCTTGTCATTTATCCCAATATAGCTGTGCTGTTGGGCTAAGGAAGCACGTTGTAACCGTTTGACAGGTTCTTTAGCATAGGCAATGTATTCCAAAACATCATATAAATCGCTATTATCGGCATTGATGATTGTTTGAACCTTTTTCATTACTTCTTCATCATAACCTGCATCTGCCATTTTACCGAGCAACACTTTACGTGTGTAGGGATCAGACCAGATGTTACGAAGTTCTTTTTCATCGGAGAAAAACTGAGGAAGTTGTCCAAACATTTTCTCCAAAAATTCTTGAGCAGAGATTGGTTTGCCGTCGGCATCCCAAAAGTAGTCTGTTTTTATATGTTGAATGTGTCGTGCACGACCATCCGAAAGCGTAATGACTACTCTTTTCTTTTTCTCGCAAGTACAAGGGCTATTACCACATTGAGGGCAAGGGTCGGTAGTGGGTTTACATTCGCATGGGTTTTTACCACATATGGGACATGTTTCGAATTCGGAAGAATGACAAGCATTAGAGGACTGTTCATCTTCCGGGCATGGGTAAAACAGTGTTTTTTTATTGCAAGTACAAGGATCGTTACCACATTTGCGGCAAACCGGCAGGCCATCCCAGGTCGGATCGCTAAATTTCTTGTATGCTCCAACAAAATCGAAAATGGTAAAATAGTATTTGCCATCAAAACAACGGGTGCCACGTCCGATTATCTGTTTAAATTCTATCATAGAATTGATTGGACGAAGCAAAACGATATTGCGAACGTTCAGGGCATCCAGTCCGGTAGATAATTTTTGCGAAGTAGTCAATACTGTTGGTATCATGCGGTCGTTGTCCTGAAAATCTCTTAGGTAGTTTTCTCCCTGTTCGCCATCGTTTGCCGTTACCCGGACACAGTACAAAGCGTTCTTCTCTTTTTTTTGCTGATTTATCATGTCGCGAATGGCTGCAGCATGAGCCTGAGTATAGCAAAAGACAATGGTTTTTTCAGCTTTTCCAATAAGTTTCATGAATTCTTTTACCCTTTCTTCGTCTCTTTGCTTAATCTCAATTCTCCCCTGGTAAAAATCAGTTTCAGTATATGTTTTTCCTTTAACCAGTTTATCGATTTCATCTATATCGCCATCGACAATGGTGTCGGTAGGTTGATAGACATAATCATCGATATTGCTTTGCAATACGACATGGCGAAACGGAGTAAGAAAGCCATCGTTAATCCCCTCTTTCAATGAATATTCAAATACCGGTTTGCCAAAATAGTTGTAAGTATCGGCATTTACATCCCTGCGAGGTGTAGCTGTCAAACCTAATTGTACGGCAGGTGAGAAATATTCCATAATACGCCGCCAACGGCTTTCATCGTTAGCGCCGCCACGGTGGCATTCGTCAATGATGATAAAATCAAAAAAGTCAGGAGAATATTGACCGAAATGAGGTTCAACCTCTCCGGTATCGAATGTTTGAAATATGGTAAAGAAAACGCTTGCGTTTTTCGGCAATTTGCCCCCCTTCTTTTTTATGCTTTTGGGAGTAATACGTACCATGCTGTTTTCGTCCATCTTGCTAAATCCACCAAACTTATTGAAAGCCTGGTTGGCAAGGAAGTTGCGGTCAGCCAAAAATAGAATACGAGGATGGCGATCAGCATTGCTTATATTCCATTTGGTTTGATAGAGCTTCCATGCAATTTGAAAAGCCAGTAATGTTTTGCCTGTGCCGGTAGCTAAGGTTAATAAAATTCTGGTTTCGCCTTTTGCAATAGCTTCAAGAACGCGGTTGATTGCTATTTCCTGATAGTAGCGAAGACGTTTGCCCTCGTCTAAATAAAACGGTTCAGCATAAAATTTATCCCGCCATTGGTTGGTTTCCGTAAAAGTATTGTTCCAGACTGTTTCGGGAGAAGGAAAAGCATCAACCAGACTTTCTTCGCCCGTGAACATATCTATTTGATAAATCTCGTCTCCATTGGTGGCATAAGTAAACCGGATACGCATCATCTGTGCATATAGCTTAGCCTGCATGACGCCCTCGCCTACGGGAAGATCATCGCTTTTAGCTTCCACAATGGCTAATTTTACACCTTTATAGGTGAGTATATAATCGGCTTTCAATATTTTCCGTTTTTCGGAAACACTGATTTTACCTTGTGCAATTACATATTCGGTAAGAATACGGCTATCGTCAATCGTATTCCAACCCGCGGCTTTGAGCTTTGGGTCAATTTTTTCTAAACGGGTTTGAGCTTCGTTCATATCTAAAGCATGCTATATTGAATACAAGTGTACTTTTATAAAGCTATGTTACGTCCTTTGTCATACATATTACCATCAAATAAGCATGTACAATCATTGGCATATCTTTTATCACATGACCATCACATAAGAATACATTTGAATATCAACTAGATAATTCAATAGGATTTTATTCCTATCACATGACCATCACATAAGAAAATCAATTGTAAGGCATTATGCCCAAAATGGAATATAGCCAGCATATTTTCTCGATTTATTATCAGGGTCGATTTCTTTAATTACACCTTCGTCTATAGCCTCCCGAATGATACGTGAGGCTATGGAATAATTATGAACTTCAATCTGAAACCGCTCACGCAAACTCTGGTTGGTCATTTTTTCATTTGACACATATTTTAAGCAGGCATGTTGATAACAGGCTCGTATTCTATCTTTTTTATCCATCTCATTGAGTGGCATATAGCTATAAATGGTTACGCAGGTGCGGTTATCGCCATTTACGACATTGATGGCCGGTAGCTGAAACAACTCCACATAGAAAATAACTTTATCCAGTCCACTGCCTTTTTCTTCGCAATAGCCCATGCGACGCATCAGGTCTGCCAGTCTCTCGTTACGAGAAACATACTCATCTATGAATCGTTCGGGATTGATCAGAGGATTACCCGGATTGGAAATTTCAATACGATCCGAATAAATTTCGATCATAGGAAAGCCTTTTTCGGAAAAGTCCTGATGAATAAGTGCATTCGCCACCAATTCACGAATGGCAATCTCGGGATACATGCGGGTATCTTTACGCAAAGCCTTTCCAATTTCTTCGTTAGCTGGCAGCTGGCTGTTAACCCAATCCACCAATCCCTCGAAACCAAGGGCGTAGCCTTTTGCTCCAATCTGTTCCCGAATGGTCTCAATTTTATTCTTCCCTTTATAGACAATCACCTTGACCGATTTGCGATATACCGACTCAAAATCAGCCAAGTTTTTTGCAAAAAGTATCGCGCCCAAATTCGTAATATGATAATGCACCTTGTCTTTTACGATGAGGCCTTCTGTGATAAATTTCTCAATAACACCTTGTTGGTTTGAAGGATACGGAATTTTAAGCAAGTCAAAATAGGTTTGAGTGCTTAATAGTTGAATAACCTCAGAGGCAGTTACATTCGTTCTTGCAATCTCTTTTTCAAAAGTAACACCCGAAGAATTTCTCCATATTTTTGCTTCCTTTTCGGGGAACTCGTTGAGTTTTCGGGTAATGCTGCCAACACGAATATAAGATGTGTTCAGAAAATCGACAGGCCGGTTAGTAGCTGCAGGAATGATAAACAACGAAATATGCTTATCCAGGGCATAATCGAATTCATGAGCCTCGAAATCAATGCGTGGACTTAATCGATTTATAAGCCAGTTTTCAAGGTTCTCATTTCCTTTGAGGTGTGTCTTTACCTTGAATGTGGTTCCTGTTATTTCATGCGTTCCATCAGCAATACCAAACACTAGATAACCATAAGGTTGATTGTGCAAACAAGCTCCATTGGATAACGCAGAAATACGTTCTCCAATTTCCTCAGGCGAATGAAAATTTTGCTTATATTCCAGCCACTCACATTCTGCCGGCATGCGAACCAATTCGTTAATTAGCCTTATGTCTTTATCTGTTTCCATATCGATTTTACAATTCCCCGTTAAACGCTTTTGCCAACACGGCCTTTTTCATCTCCTCGCAGCGGAGTATGGTTTGTTGGTAGTTGGATATTAAAGGTGTAAAATTAGATTCAAAACTTTCAAGTTTTGCAACTATTATCTTTTGTTCTTGTAAAGACGGATAAGATATTGGTATTTCATTCAGTTTTGTAATGGTTAAACGTGTTATAGCTGCGCCATCCATTCTACATCTAATTTGAGCATATACACGTTCGCTATTTAAATAATATTTTAAATAT
>JAUZOU010000144.1 GCA_030706285.1 Bacteroidota bacterium | reverse complement strand
ACGGTTTTGCATTTCCATGTAACAGGCGAAATTGCTTTCGCCGGAGACTTTCCGATAATCTTTCAGGATCATGGTTTTAGTCCATACATGATCAGCCTTGTAATAATCCATCCGGTAAGCGAGTCCGCTTTTTTTATCGATGTAGGCAAGCTTCCGGTTAAAACCGTTGGCTTCTGTTACAGCCCCGGACTTGCAGACAGCCTCGACCATCCAGCAATCCTTACCGTCAATATCTTTGCTGCCCAGCAAACTGTACGTATAATCATCCAGGTTCGGTTTGCTCATATCCGCATGACTGAATTCGGAGCCCATGAAACTGGATTTTTTTTCACGGCTGACAATTCGTCTCGTGCTGCGCAGAGAAGGCAAATAGATCCACATGTCATCATCCTTGTCCGGATAATCGAAAATCAACATGGTGGTACCTGCCACATCCGGCGGAGCCAAACAGGTTAATTTTGTCTTGATGACACCATCAAACGTTTTAGTCACATTTGATATGTTGCGGGTTCGGACATGATTTTTGGAATCATAGATGGAAAGTGTCGCTTTCATTTCCATCGATTCAAGGCTGATGACATCATACGAACGCCGGGCAATGTCTTTGGCTTGCTGAGCATGAGCCTGGCTCAATCCTGCCAACAATAATAAGATACCGGCAAGCCAAGTATTCCTTCTGATTTTCAGACAGAGTAGTGACCTGTGGATCTTACAGAAACCCGTTATGCCAATTGATGTGATTGAATAGAGCCGTTTCATCTGATAATTATTTTTTTTGTTTAAGGACAAATGCAACTCGCCTGTCGAATGATCTGCTGCTTTGACATTTGGTACAAACAGGTTCGTTTCATAATTGAGCCTTAGTTGATTTTAGCAAAAATGAGGGACGATTCAATTGCAGGATTGCCGGAATCAGGACCAAGGCGCACAGCAAGCAGAGCAGCAAGGAAAAGATAATGAGATACCCGAACGCCTTCAGAATGGTCAAACCTGAAAAAAGCAATACGGCAAAACCGGCCATGACCGAAAAAGCATTGACGGCGATGCCTCTTCCAGTGGAACGAAGCGTATAGGCAATAGCGTCTTCCCAGTCCTTTCCATGCTGAAGTTCGTGGTTGATTCTCCAAAATAAATGAATGGTGTAATCAACGCCGAGACCAATGGCAATCGAGGAAAGCAGCGAGGTCGCAATATCCAGCCGCAATCCGATCCAACCCATTAATCCAAAATTCGCGACCAACGAAACGGCCAGAGGAATCGCACCTATCAAACCAGCCTTGAACGATCTGAATATCAGCCACAACAAAAAGATGATAGACCCTAGGGCAAACAGCAGAGAACTGATCTGTCCTTTGATAATGGCGGCAGAAAGAGTTTCTTCCACCAGGCTTTGCCCGGCAATTAACCGGCAAGAAGGAAGAGTGGCAGCAATAGTCCGGATGCCTGACTCGGTCTGTTTGAAAGAACTAAAATTTTCTGCTTTAAACTGGACGGTAGCCACTGAGTTGGTATAATCAAAGTCGACCAGTCGCTCAAGATCCTCAGGGTCTCCGCCCATTGTATACAGTTCAAGGTATTGCGCGATGGCTTGCCGCTCTTCGGGTATCCGGTCATAACCAGGCATTCCTGGATTGTTCATTGACCGGCTTATGGTGTGTATGACTGTAGCCAGCGACGTTACATTACTAACCTCAGGCAACTGTGCGGCACGTTTCTCAAAGCTGTCGATTTCCTTCAGCACTCGTGGGCTTTTAATGTCCCCGGTAAACAGGACGGAAATCGATTTGGTTCCTCCGAAATGATCATTCAGCAATCCCATCGTCTGACGTAAATCAGATGATGCCGGCATCATCTCTTCCAGATTGATGGCCACCTGCAACTTGGACAGACCTGCCCCTGCGCCTGCCACCAGCAAAGTAAAAACGAGTATGACCATCCAGGGTTTTCCTGTTGATACACGGCCGGTCCATGCCAGAAAATGGCCCATCCAGCCGGTTGGTTTTTCTCCGAAATGAATGGACGTTTGACCTTTAGGCACACCGGACATGACAGCCGGAATAAACGTCAAGCTGGTAAGTAAAGCAAACAAGATGCCGGCGGCCGTCACGATACCCATTTGCCTGGGAGGAATCAGCAGATGGGACAGCAGTCCCAGAACGCCGACGATTGTGGTCAATGCCGTCAGAATAATGGGCGTATACAGTTTCCTGACCGATTCGTTGACAATCCGCTTCATTCCCCAGCGCGGATGAACGGCGTTCAGTTCCTGATACCGTGTTATCAAATGGACACCATAATTATTAGCGATGGCAATCATCAACACCGGGACCAGTACCGCAATCAAACTAAAATCAAATCCCAGCAACGGCATCAGTCCCATCGCTACCGCAATAGACATACAGACGACAGAAAACGGCAACAGAACCCCTTTCTGTTCCCTGAATGACAAAAACAACGTCAACAACATGATGATCAAACCCAATGGCATCAAGATCATCAGGTCCCGCATGGCTATACGTTGAATTTCATACCTTAGCGTCGGCTGTCCGCTGACAAGCACCTGCTCGGGACCAGGATATTGCTTCAACACGTGCCTGATGAACAAAACCAGTTCTTTGTCCGGCACTTTAGGAGCCGGATTCAGCAGCATCAGGCAATGCTTGAAATCCTTCGATACCAGCAGCTTATAGACCAGCGGATTGGTTCTGACTGACTGACGCAAGATTTCGCGCCCGGAAACAGTGTTTGGGATAGACTGGACGACCGGATCCACCACCATGCTACCAGCCTCACTCCGGATATTTTTCAGTTCAAACAACGAAATCACCTGGTCAATCTTATCAGATTGCCTGAAGGTTTGATTCAGCAGGCGCATCCGTTCCAGCGTGCCGGCCCGAAGCACATCCTCTCCACTAAAAAGCACCAACACCGGATCGTACTTCCCGAACACAGCTTCCAGCCTGTCCAGATTCACTTTCGAAACCATATCTTCCGGCAAATAGTCCATCAGGTCAGGATTGATGTGAGCTTTCATCAACGGCAACAACATCAGCACTGCCATGACCACCGGAAGAGCAATGAACCATTTCCGGTGTCGTACGATGAACAAATCGTGCTTCATCTGATCATATTTTTTCGTTCAAGGTCCTATGCAACTCGCAAGCCAAATGATCATCAGCTTTGACGTTTGGTTCAAACAGGCTCGTTTCCTACTGAGCAATTAAAATTGAGCGGTCAATGCCACGCAAATGCCCCCCAATACCTTCCCGGCATAATCAAACACACTTTTCTCAGGCCCTTTCATCCAGTTTCCCCTGGCCGAAACAGCCAAGGCTTCGGAGAGTTTCCATTTTACTTCAGGACAGATCATAAACTCATCCGACGTAACGTTGTAATAGCCACTTGCCCGGACAGACAACACATCATAAGCAAACGAACGGCTCCATGTCAGTGTGGCCGCATAATTATCTCTTTCCTGCTGATGCCGGATCTTCCGGTTGAACAACGTCCCTTCATAGATTGCCTGTGCCCTGGCATAGTCATAAACGGCCAACGGATCAAGCGGGTTGGTCAGTACAGGCAGCACCAGCGGCCAATAATCGATTGTATGCGTGTACACATATTGAACGATAACCGTCGCTCCTGCCACGCCAAACTCCAGGCCGGCCACACCGGTCAAGTCCGGATTGGGAACCTGCCTGTGCAACTTATAACCGGAAGTCAGGTTGCAGGCAGCCTCACCCCTTAGCACCACTGATCCCAAAGGCACAGCCACATCGGTACCAATAGTCTGTTTACGATAGAAATCCGGTTGATAAACAATTTCAGGACCAGGTATCAGACTGAAAGAATAAAGGCTGAATCCATAAAACGGATCATAGCCATTGAAATAGGAAACTGAAAAACCGATGGCCGGCAACTCCACATTAAACCTAACCGCAAACGAACCATTTTCAAACGAAGCCGAAGGTAATTGCGCCTTTCTGAAATGAGTGTACTCCCCCAATTGAAATAAGTCATACCGGTACACCGATGGTCTGAATAAAGGGATGGCCACCAATTCGAGTTCTCCGGTACCAAAAGGTCTGAAGCGACTCCTCAACATGAAATTGCCCAGCCGCTGGTCATCAGGTTCAGGAGATTGAAAAAAATAATCGAATGAATGGATATTGTCCGTCGGGTTGAATCCGTCCGTCCTGCCCCATATCACCAGTTGATTGCCCAGATAGACATCCAGCTTGTCACTCCGGTAACCGGCATACGCTTCTTTCACTTCCACTTCCGTTTTCCGGTCATCGATCAGCCATCCTTCACGAAAACGGACATCGGCTTTGAAAAACATAGGCTGTCCACCCGTCGAAAGATTGACCGCCACTTCACCGAATATGCTTGACAGATCGGCCCGTTCGCTTAAACCGGCAGCTACGCCTCTGACATAACCATGAACGACAGGCGTTCCATTTGGAGTTTCCTGTGCGCTCAGGTTGATGGTTGTGCAGAGCGAGCACAACCCGGCCAAGAAAATCAAACAACGTCCTGACAATCTCATCTTACCTCATTTTTTGAGCTTCCTATTCAGCCAGCAATGATAGCAACAAGCATTGAAAAAACAGTTTGAATTTTAAAAGCCGTACCGATTAAAGTGGTTTGATTTCAGAAGGTTGAACTATTCTTCCAGCTGCTTTTTGAATTGTAGTGGCGTCATACCGGTCAGTTGTTTGAATACAGTAAAAAAAGACGATTTGCTGTTGAATCCGCATTCATAACCAATAGCTTCGATGGAATAATTTTTTTCCGATGACAACCTGTTTTTCACTGCCTCCACGCGATATTCATTGACAAACTGGAAGAAGTTCTTACTGAAAACCGTACTCAGTACCTCCGTTAATTGATGTTTCGGTACCTGCAGGGCTTCGGACAGCCGTGTCATATTCAATTCCGGATTCAGATAGGGACATGTCCGGTCGAAATAGGCCTTCAACAGAGCCTGTATTTCCGATTTCCGCTGGTCACTCAAATACGAGTTCTGGTATTTTTCTTTGACTTCTTCCTCAGGAACAACCTCCATAACAATTGTCTGCTGCCTGAGACCATAAAAACTGAGCACATAAGCCATCAGCAACATGGCCGAATAGGTGTAAACGGGAGACAACGGGAATTCCAGCTTGAGCAGGATAACCAGCAGTGCCACGGCAATGCCGGACAGACAAAACAGGTTATAAGAAACAACAACAAACACTAACCAGGACACGCGTTTGTTACTTTCAATCGTAGAAAACTCATCGGCCAGGCGCTTTCTGTGACGCAGCAGCAACTGTCCGGTCGCCCAATTGTAAACACCCCATGAAATGACTGAAGCCAGTGAAAATGCCACCCGGAACCACAAATGCTCATCAGGGACCATAAACGATTGCAAGCGATACGTTTCATGAAGCAGGTAGGCACATCCATCGAAGAAAAGAAAAGGGAACAGGTGCATTAACTGAACCGGTTTCAGTTTAAACGTTCCTCCTACCAGTGTCCTGGAATATAAGTAAAAGGCCGGATTGAAGAGCAGAAAAGAGCTGGAAAGCAATGGTGTGCCATAGACCCGATAGTCCATGGCACACCTCATAAATTCATACGCCAATAAACAAAGCCATGCTGCCAGGATCTTATCAGACACATTCAACCCTTTTTTCGACAGCATCAATATGGCTGCGAAAAAACCTTGCGAAAAGCCAATCCAGGCAATGGTTTCCATAGTAGCGCCCTTTCCTGAAACAACAGGTAAAGCACACTAAAAATAACCAAAAATTCTGAAAATCCGCCACTTACAAACAGCCAAACTAAGTCTGCCTGCTAAAATCCACCGGCTTTATTTAATACCCCGGGGCAAGTCCTGAACCCTGATTTCGCCGCATGCGACGGGAAATTCAGTCCTTAGAGTTGAAAGGCTTCAGCCATCAGAATGTCCATTTGGTCGTAAAGCCAATCTGCATCGGACGTCCTTGCTGGGCAAAAGCACTGCCCATAGACTCAAAATAGAACGTATTGTACCTTGTATCAAACGCATTCCGGATCCAGCAATCCAAGCGCACATGCTGTTTAAAGAAAGAGATTTGAGCATCGGTCAGCCCGTAGAAAGCCTGCTTCATGTTATTAGCCTCTGTCCAGTAGATCGGCCCGGCAGCATGATACTGAGCCGCCAGCTGAATTTTGTCCAGCACTTTTCCCTTCATATCAAACGAATAATCGGCTCCGGCAGATAACGTATGCTTCGGCACCATCGGAACATAGTTTCCGGAGTAATCAACTTCCTGATAACCGGTGCTTGTTTTTACCGAATCCTTGTATTCGGTAAACGTCGCTTCAGTCAAGCCATAGGACGCATTCAATCCAAGATGGCTGAATGGTTTTGCCAGCACAGACAGTTCAACGCCTTTGCTGACACTGCCAGCTGCGTTTTTCATCATACGCCCGTAACCATCCGGTGAAAATTGTGCGATTTGTCTGTCTTTGGTATCAATATAAAAAACGGCGCCATCCATCTGAAGTTTTCCGTTCACTGGCTCCGAATGGAATCCAAGTTCATAATTCCAGCTATATTCAGGATTATACGCAATCGCTTTCCCCACATTTTCCACACCGGCACTGGTCGGAATGTGAGAAACAATCGTATTGATGGCCGATTGCGGCATGCCCATATTGACATAAGGCTGAAGCTGTTGCGCAATGCTATTCTTCAGTTGAACGGACATATCTGCCTGGAGTTGTTTCTGCAGCAAGTCTGAAAACAGCTGAATGTTATAGCCTCCTGCCTGAAAGCCTCTGGTCACCGAAGCATACAGCTTGTTCTGCTTATTAAAGGCATATTCAATGGAAAATTTTGGAATCAGGTGCCAGAAATCCGACGCCAGATTGCCATTTAACAGCGAATGAACGGCTAGATTATCACCGATGGACATCATGCCTCTGGTCATGGTATAGGCAGTATTCATCAACGCTGAAGAGGCATAATCCAACGATACCCGTTCATAGTCCAACCGCAAACCGGCACTGACCGACAGTCCGTCGACCGACGGAATTTGATACGTTGATTGATGATACAAGGCCGCAGAATAATCATTTTCGGTAAACCGGCTTGGCATTTTCAGTTCATCGTCCGTCAGATCGAACGTCATATTGTAAGTAGATGGAATGTTACCATTGATGCTTGCCTCAAGCAGGCTGACGCCATCTTTCTTAAAGCAGACCGGAGAATTGGTACGGAGATTCTTAAACGATCCGAACAACCCATTCACCCATTTCCATGCCTGCTTGTCCTTCGATTTAAGGACAAATTCCTGTGTCAGAGCATTCAGATTTTGAAGTTGGTTGAGCGTAAAAATCGAAGCAGGTGTAAAATCCTGATCCAGACACAGGTTGTCTTTCATCCATTGATAGCCGGTCATGGAATTAAAGATCAGGTTT
>JAUZOU010000143.1 GCA_030706285.1 Bacteroidota bacterium | reverse complement strand
TATAATCCGTTTCATGCGTAAACTTGTTCTGCCAGCACTTGATTTAACGCAAAAAAACTGGTTTAAGTATTCGCCGCACCCATTTATCCATTTATCTCCGGATAAACAGCATCTTATGTTCATAGGCTTTCCAGACAGAATAGGCCGTTCCATCCTGGTTCCTGCCACCGAAAAACCACATAAATTCTCTGTCTTTGTCATTCACAAGATCGGCAATGTGACGCACGACAATACTACCGTAAGCCAGACCTGCTTTCACCTTCGGAAATACCCAGTCATCCGGCGCATTTACCCAATATTTTCCACGATCTTTCGAAATGGAAACCGTCTTAACCAATTTTCCATTGGCGTTAATGCCACCAAAGCAAACCACCTTGTTATCATAACTGCATAAAGTAGCACCTTTGACAGAAGCAATCGGCAAATCTTCACCTGAACTAATTTGAACCCATTCCAACCCATCATCAGTCGACCATAGAGATGATGAAAAAGCACCATCCGCTCTTAAGCCGGTTCCAACCGTATAATACTGGACATTCGTCACATTGGTTTCTTTGAATGCGCCATAGTCAGCTACCGGAAAATCATCATCAACAGAACTTCCCTCTACCCAGTTTACCGCATCTGCACTTTTGGCTGAATGAATTTCGCCGGAATTGGTTTTAACCAATCCGATGAGATAACAAGGATTGTCATCCGTCAGATATTTTCTGTTCAAAGAGCCGTATAATGTCACAAAGGTATTGGCATTTCCAGCCTGCATCCAGTTCAATCCATCCGTTGACATATAGAGTTTACCGGATTCCGAGCAGGCATAGAAATTCGAGTTAAACCGGCAGACAGATTGAATATTCATCGATTCAGACAACCCGGACACAAGTTGTGGTGTCCACACACTCACATCAGGATTCGACTGATACGCGATAAAACCAGTTACCGGAGAGCTGAAATAGCATCTGAATCCAGTATCTCCCATATCCAGCACTTTGTTCCGGGGAGATTCTGCCGGAAGTGTAGAAGGCATATAGTTCGTAAGGACAGAATCCGGGTCAACCTGATGGACGTTGACATGAATGATGTATTTTCTGGTAAGAGTCCCATCTGAAGAAGTGTTCGTCAGTTTAAGCGGATTGGTAAAATCAAGTGTATCACTGCTCGAACTCCATAACGTCGTATCATTGATATAGACCTTCCCATTGGAACTTTGGAAAGAAATAGTCGGCAACAAGTAATCGACTTTGCTGCCGTAGGGTAAAGAGTCTACATTATAGATCTCTCCTTTAAACTGATCAATGTTAAACACATAGCTTGCTATACCGTCACAAGTATCTTGTGAGGCAAACGAAAAGCTGATCACATTGGCAGAATCGAAGGACTGCTCTTCAAAATTATCCCAACAGGATGCAAGGATGCCGGTCATTAAAACCAGTGCCAGCAACCGGAAGGTGTTATATATCCTCATAATTCATATATTTCTCAATGGTCAAAGCAAGACACATTTATTAGGCTATGCGCTTTGACTGGCAAAAATAGTAAGTTTTTTATCTATAAAGAGAATGGTCTGCAAGTTTTATGAAAAATTAGTCATATAAAACGGCTATCGAACGTTCACCGATAAAACGGGACTTATTCGCTGAACGAACAACCTGTCAAATCCTAAAATCGCCTCAAGCCACTTTTGGTTGATCGTTCCGAACCATGCACCGACCGGATAAGCTATTTTTTATCATAATGTATGCCCGTTACGAGCCAATAACCAGTTGTTCTGTGAACGGTAACGTTGTATAGTGCGGAAAAATTTTCCTTCCTGAAAACTGGCTTCGAAAAAGCAGTGACTACCGACATGGCTGATATCAGGTGCCGGTATCCCCTTTCGAATGATCTGTGCAGACGTTTCGACATGCAGTTCATCCCAAAGGCCAGCCTTCAGAAAAGAGTCATGTAATCTGGAACCGCCTTCAACCAATAACGTCTGGAGATTCCGTTCGTAAAGAGACTGCAATATCTTCGTGAGCATGTCTTCGTTGAAATCAAGTGTGAGAAACGTCAAATTTTGCGAATTCACCGCGTTTTTTTCAGTAAAGACCAGCGTTTCCTGTGATCCGTCAAACAGGTGTAGCGCAGAAGACAATGTCAGATTTCTGTCAACAACTACCCGGACAGGATTTTTTCCAGACCAATCTCTGACGTTCAACTCAGGATCATCAAGCAAGGCCGTTCTGGTCCCTACAAGAATGGCATCGCATTCAGCCCTGTCTTTATGAGCCAGTACCTGCGTAAATGGCGTTGATATCTTCAATTGTTGTCCTGAACCATAAGGCTCTCTCTGATAATCCACGTACCCGTCTGCTGTCCTTGCCCATTTCAGAATAATAAAAGGACGTTTTAGCGTATGAAAGGTAAAAAAACGCCGGTTTAATTCATAACAAGCTTCTTTCTCCACCCCAACTGTCACGTCTGTACCAGCGGCCCTGAGCTTTGCAATGCCCCGGCCTGATACCAGCGGAAATATATCCGGAGTACCTATTACGACCCGAGGTATTTGTTTCTGAATAATCAGGTCAGCACATGGTGGCGTTTTCCCATAATGAGAGCATGGTTCCAGGCTGACATACAACGTGGCGTCCTTTAACAAGCGTTCATCGTTGACTGCATAAATGGCATTGGGTTCTGCATGGGGTTGACCTGTCTTCTGATGCCAACCCTCGCTGATAATCCGTCCGTCTCTGACAATGACAGCCCCCACCATCGGATTAGGAGCACACGTTGCTCTTCCATTGGTTGCCAGCTGAAGGCAACGTCTCATATAAAGCTGGTCGATTTCCGGTGAAACAGGTGAAAACATGAGGCAGATACCTGGACGAATATGGATGAATGGTTCAAAAAAACTTTTATTTGTCGGCAAAAAGCCGTAGCTTTGTGAACTAATTGTTAACTATGCGTCAGTTCACCACATTTGCCAAAATCCATCTTTCCTCAATTTACTCCGGACAGGAAATCAGTCATATTTCCCGTTTGCTGCTGGAAAAAATTGCCGGTATCGATGGCATAAGGTTTTACTCAGACAAAGATATGAAAATCCCTGAGACTACCGCCATAAAACTCAGAGAAGCCGTGGAAAGACTGGAGAAGCATGAACCGCTCCAGTACATTCTGGGCGAGACGGAGTTTTCAGGACTGATTTTTCATGTTGAACCAGGTGTTCTCATTCCCCGGCCTGAAACGGAAGAACTGGTCGAAATAGTATTGAAAGACACCTCCGCGTATCCTGCCACCAAAGAGGTGCAGGTGATTGATCTTTGCTCAGGTAGTGGTTGCATCGCCATCACACTGGCAAAGAGACGGCCGTTTTCCAATGTAGAAGGGTGGGACATTTCCGGAGAGGCGCTGAGGATCAGCAGGCAAAACGCCCAATCGCTCAATGTCAGCGTCAAGTTCATTGAACGGGATGTACTGAGTTTCATTCCATCTGACAACCAGATTGGAACCATAGACCTGATGGTCAGTAATCCTCCCTATGTCTGCCTGAGCGAACAGCAAATGATGGAGCCAAAGGTATTGGATTTCGAACCGCACGTAGCTCTGTTTGTTGAAGACACCAATCCATTGATCTTCTATGGTAGACTTGCCTTTCTGGGTGAGAGACTGCTAAAGATAGGCGGTTGTTTGTACGTTGAAATCAACAGCCGCTTTGGCAAGGAAACCGCACAGGTATTTGAAGCCTGCACCTTTTCAGAGGTAACCATTTTCAAGGATATGAGCGGACACGACCGATTCATTCGTGCCACACGTTAATCAAGCACCAACAATTATGGGAAATTTCTCTGAAGCCCTGTCCTACGCCGCATCCCTTTGTTCTGCCTCAGAACAATGTGCGCAAGACATATTGAAGAAAACGGAAAAATTTGAACTTAGTGAAACTGATAAAGCTCAATTAATTGAACGGCTGGAGAAGGAGGGTTTTCTTGACAGACGAAGATTTGTCCATGCCTTTGTGTCGGACAAGTTCCGCTTCAGCAAATGGGGGAAGGTCAAATTACATTTCATGCTTAGGCAGAAAGGATTGGATGAAGCCATCATTAAAGAGGAATTGGATGGCATCAATGAAAATGCTTATCTGGAAACACTTTATACCTTGCTGGTTCAGAAGAAATCCGGTATTAAATCTCAGAACGCTTATGAATTGAACGCGAAACTGCACCGGTTCGCACTCAGCAGAGGCTTTGAGCCAGCTGTCATTTCGGTTTGTCTCAAACAATTAACTACCGGAACTCATGAACAAGATGCCTATAACGACTAATAAATCACGAAGGCTATCATGGTTAGCTGATTTATTATACCTGGTTTATCCGGACCTATGCCTGGTTTGCGGAACGTCATTGAACAGGGATGAAACATCCCTGTGTCACAATTGCCTGTATCAACTGCCAAAAATTTATTCTTTATCCTATACAGAAAATGAAGCTGCAGCTCACTTTTATGGCAAACTGCCTTTCATAAAAGCGGCTGCCGGTTTGAAGTATATCAAAGAATCACACGTTCAATACTTGATGGAAGAGCTAAAATATAAAGGGAAAAAGGAAATAGGCCGTCTGCTTGCCGGATATGTTGGTACAACATTGGCTCGAAACGGATTTTTCGATGACATTGATTTGTTGGTTCCGGTTCCTCTTCACCCAAAGAAACAAAAACAACGAGGATATAATCAAAGCGAATGGATCGTCAAAGGGTTATCCGATATTTCGGGGAAACCGGCCGATCTAAGCACCCTTAAAAGAGTTATCGAGAACCAGACTCAAACGACCAGACAAGTATACGATCGCTGGCAGAATGTTGCTTCCATTTTTTCGCTTGAGAAAGCCGGACCGTTCGAAAACAAACACATCCTCTTGGTAGATGACGTCCTTACCAGTGGTTCCACCTTGGAAGCCTGCGGAAAAGCTGTCTTAAAAGCGGAAGGTGCACGTGTCTCCTTTTTTACGCTGGCCATGGCCTGATCATCGACCAAACCGTTTCAAGATTTACTGACAAGTCAAACCGATATTTTATGTATATTTACCCCAGTTTGCATGAGGTACCTATGAAGAGAGCTTGCTCTGAAAAAACACGAACACCAGGTATATTCCGGCCAATTCACGCCCTGCGGTCAATCACTCAATTCAACCGGCTTCAATGGCTGACATGTTTAGGGCTGTTTGCCTTTTTTCCCCATAATGTTGTGGCAGAAGGGCCTGCAAAAAGCGGGTTTAACCTTGGCGGGCTTCCGGCCATTTCCTACAACTCGGATGAGGGCTTTCAATACGGTGCCATCCTCAATTTGTTTCAATACGGCAACGGAACCCGTTTCCCCGCCTATGACTATTCTGTCTATCTGGAAGGTTCCAAATATACAAAAGGAAGTAGCCTACTCAGATTATATTTCGATTCTGACCAGCTGATCAAAGGCGTTCGCAGTTTTATTGACATGAGCTACATACAGGAAGATAGGCTGGACTTTTTCGGTTTCAATGGTTATCAGAGTCTGTTCTCTGCAGATACGGCAAACGCCAATAGGGCTTTTTATAAAATGTCACAAAAGCAGCTACGCTTCATGGCCGACTTTAAAGGCAAGCTGTTGATGGATCATCTGAACTGGCTTTTGAGTTACAATTATTTCCGTTACAATCCCGGCACCGTCAATTTCAGCAAATTGAACAAAGGAGTTTCTGTCACTGATCCTGATTATTTGAGCGGAGCCAGTCTCTATGGCGATTACATCAAATGGGGATTGATCAGCCCAGATGAAGCGAACGGAGGCAGTATCCATGTCATCAAGGCAGGTCTCCTCTATGACACCCGCGATGTCCTGGTCAATCCGGGAAAAGGGCTGTACACGGAAGCGCTGATAGAACTTGCACCGGGTTTTCTCAATGAAATGCCCTATGCAAGATATTCGCTGGTTCATCGTCAATATCATACCCTTATCAAAAAGAAGCTGAACCTTGCCATGAGACTTGGGGCCCAAGGCAAAATAGGGAACAACAACATTCCATTTTTTCGCCGGTCACAATTGATATCACCTTTTGCAACCAGGTCCAATGTGACTGGACTCGGAGGAGCTAACAGCTTACGTGGCATCATGAGAAACAGGCTGGTTGGAGATGGTTTTGCCTATGGAAACTTCGAATTGCGTTGGAGAGCCATCGATTTCCAGTTCATCAACCAACATTTTTATCTGGGAATGAACGGCTTTCTGGATTCCGGCCTGGTAACCGATCCTGTTGATATGGATCTGTCAAAGGCCGATCCAGCCTATTTTTCATCAATGAAAGACCAATCGCTTCATACGGCAGCCGGTGGCGGATTAAAAATTGCCATGAATGAAAATTTCGTCATCTCAGTCGACATGGGTAAAGCACTGGATAAAAGAGACGCTGAGAATATGGGCATGTACATCAGCATCAATTATTTGTATTAATGCAATAGTGACTGTTTTATAGCTTTCGGATAACAACAGTTACAAGATGAATGATTACTTTTGCGCTTGAATTGGGAGAGAACAACTCTCGTAATACCTATTGAAAGATGAAAAAATTAGAACGTATTCTTGCTTCAAAATTGTTGAAGATCAAGGCCGTGAAACTCCAGCCTTCAAATCCCTTTATCTGGGCATCCGGATGGAAATCACCGATTTATTGTGACAATCGTAAAACATTGTCATATCCGCCTTTACGCAATTTTATCAAATTGGAGCTCGCACGTATCATTCGTGAAAAGTACGAGCATGTTGAAGCTATTGCCGGTGTTGCCACCGGAGCGATAGCCCAAGGTGCTATGGTCGCTGAAGAACTCGGTCTGCCTTTCGTCTATGTTCGTTCCTCTCCAAAAGATCACGGACTGGAAAACCTGATCGAAGGAGATCTGAAGCCAGGCATGAAAGTGGTTGTCATTGAGGATCTTATATCCACAGGGGCCAGCAGTCTGAAGGCCGTCGAGGCCATTAGAGCTGACGGTAATGATGTCATTGGCATGCTTGCCATTTTCACCTATGGATTCCCGGTCGCTGAAGAAGCCTTTAAAAAAGCACATGTTGAATTGACGACGCTCAGCGATTATGAGTCGGTTCTTGAACTAGCCTTGGCAACGAACTACATTGAAGAATCAGAACTGGATGCCCTGAAGGATTGGCGCAAGTCTCCGGAAACCTGGGAACCCAAGTCATCTTTCTAATGAATAACCCCTATGACTGACTTCACAAGCAGCATTCAGCAAATCCCATACGATGCAGATCGCGTGTATGCCTCTCTTTCGGACCTCAACAACCTAAGTAAGGTTCAATCCAACATACCGGAAGGAGCGATCAGTGAATTGACCTTTACCAGTGACACCTGTTCTTTCAATGTTCCGAATATCGGCACAATTGCCTTGCGGATCGTCGAACGGGAGCCAGCCAAAACGGTCAAACTGGTTACTGAAAAATCGCCCGTTCCCTTTACTTGCTGGATTCAACTG
>JAUZOU010000142.1 GCA_030706285.1 Bacteroidota bacterium | reverse complement strand
GGAACATTCTTTTGCAAGGATGGTGTCGCTTTTGTTTTAGAAAAAGCAGGTTCAAAAGCTATTGATATCAAAAGAATGACTGTTGCAAATTTTAGCCTTTTGTTTATCATATTATTCTATTTTATTCATTTAATCAAGGTAAAAATCGTGTCTCTCCAATAAACCTGATGACACCTGATACGCCTTTATTTCCATCATTGAAATCAGGTTGCCCGCCACCAATATAGATCCTGACGTTGCCAGGCAGTTGACTTTCCTGTCCGTTTGCATCCACAAGTCCAAGATCTTCAGGAGAAAGGTAAAAAGTAATCCTTTTTTCTTCATTCTTGCGAAGGAATAGCCGTTTAAAGCCTTTAAGAGCACAACGTGGAACTGTATAACCGGATTTCTTTTGTGTGACATACAGTTGTATGACGCCATCGCCATCACTCGAACCGGTATTTTTGATAGTCACTGAAATGGCTATTCTTTCACCGGTTTTAGCCTTGTGGGGCATCGTTAACGCAGAATACCTGAATGTTGTATAGCTTAATCCATAACCAAACGGGAAAAGAGGTTTGCCATCAAAATACCGATAAGTACGCCCTTTCATCGAATAATCATCGAATGGAGGAATATCTTTGTCTGATTTATAGAATGTGACTGGCAAACGGCCTGCAGGATTGTAATCACCGAAGAGCACATCTGCAACTGCAGTCCCGGTCGCCTGACCATCGTACCAGACATTCAGGATAGCCGGAACATGTGCTTTTTCCCAGTTTACAGCTAAAGAACTTCCTGTCTGCATGACAAAGATTACCGGCTTTCCGGTTTCGACCAAGGCTTTCATCAGGCGGGTCTGAACTTCAGGTAATGCAGTTGTTGTACGGTCGCCATGATCAAAGCCAGGTAAACTTACCGGCATTTCCTCGCCTTCAAGAGACGGTGAAATACCGCCGGAAAAAATAATCGCATCGGCATCGGAAACTTCCTTAGCCAAAGCCGTATAATCAGTCACCTTTATTATTCCACCCTGCAGGTGAATTGCAGCACGTTGATCTCCCTGAAAATATTCCAGACGAAGGCTATATTTCTTACCTTTGACAACAGGGAACGTATATGAATCGGCCATTTCCTCATGATAGCTGTAGTGATCAATCACCTTCCTGTCGTCAATAAATAGACGGAAGCCATCGTCGCCAGATACGTTGAACGTAAAATTCACTGTCGTATCAGGCATAAAAACGGCTGTCCATCTTGCGGACATCCAGGACGCCTTTACTCCCGGTGCTATCTCATCAGTTACGTCTCCGCTAAAGTCTATGTTTTTTTCAATACGTGAGTAAACGGGCGGTCCCTCCAATTTTATATTTCCGAAATACTCTGCCTTGAAGCCATTCTCTTTATGATTAAACAGCATGTGTCTACTATCAACAGGGTAGAATATGCTGTCATTTAGTAAGTTGATACCTTTTCGATAGATGACCTCCACTGAGTTGCCCAGCTTTTCCTTTATGCCCTGTAAAATAGTTACCGCTTTTCCGGGAGTCCCGTTATAATTACCAAGTAAGGATACGGAATCTTCTGCACAAGGACCTATAACTGCAATTTCTCTTAGATTCTTGGATAGGGGCAGTATAGACTGTTCGTTTTTCAGCAAGACGATTGATTTTCGCGCCATAGTTAACGCATCATCTCTGTGAGCTTTGGAATCGACAACAGAATAGGGGATTCCAGCATAAGGAATTTTGTCCGGTGGCGAAAAAAGACCAAGCCTGAATCGTGCCGTAAACAAACGATGAAGGGATTTGTCAATGTCTTTCTCTGAAAGATACCCATCATGAATAGCTTGAATAATCGATTGATAGGTATTTCCACATTCCAGATCAGTACCTGCCCTTACTGCCTGAGCTGAAGCCTCAACGGCATTGGCCGAACTTTTATGTGTCCTGTAAAAATCATCGATGGCGCCACAGTCGGAAACGATATACCCGTTAAAGCCCCAATCGTTTCGCAAGATGTCTGTCAACAAAGAGCCGTTTCCACAACAGGGCCTTCCGTCCAGCCGGTTATACGCACACATCACTGAAGCTACTTTTGCTTTCTGTACAAGAGCCTTGAATGCAGGTAAATACGTATCATACAAATCGAACTTGCCTGGTTGAACATCGATCGTATGACGGTCACTTTCCGGTCCGCTATGAACCGCAAAATGCTTGGCCGTAGCTATCAATTTATAATAATCAGGATTATCGCCCTGAAGGCCTTCAACGAATGCGACACCCATTTTTGACGTAAGGAACGGGTCCTCTCCGTACGTTTCCTGGCCCCGGCCCCAACGTGGATCCCGAAAGATGTTTATGTTTGGAGACCAGAAAGTAAGTCCCTGATAAATAGCGTGATGTCCTTGTCTGACAAATTCATAATGTTTTGCCACCGCCTCATCAGAAATAAGAGAAGCCGACTGTTTCAATGCTTCGTCATCGAATGTTGCAGCCAACGCGATAGCCTGAGGGTATACCGTAGCTAAACCGGCTCTGGCGACGCCGTGCAGGCATTCATTCCACCAATTGTAGGAAGGTACCCCCAACCTTTCTATGGCGGGGGCATCATTCATCATCTGACTGACCTTCTCTTCAAGAGTCATCTGTTTGATCAGTTCATCAACCCTTTGTTCCAAAGGTATGGACTCATCTAACCATGGTGAAGACTGCGCTTTTATAGTTCCATTAAGGAAATGAACTAAAACGAGCAATGAAAGAAGGCACGTCTTTTTCACTTTAACATGTTCATTTGACAGTTACCGGAAATTCTGTTATTCTCAATGTGGTACAACCGTAAGGAATCAGAGTGATCTCTTCATCCGGCCCGGTTGTTACCTGATATTGTTCACTGTAAGGCAATGGCCCTGCAGACCCGTTATAAAGTTTCCAGTCGTCAATGCGTTTACCTTTAGCCTTGATTTCGATAGGGGCATTCTCAACGTTCCACGGATATCCTTTCACGCTCTTCTTGACTACCTGAAAATCTGTTTGTAATCTTTCAGGCGCTATAGATTCACTTTTTAGGCAATAATTCCACGGAGTCGTAGGATAAACTTCATAATACCAGTCTCCATACTTGTCTCCAAATTTGCGGTCGTCCTGCACTTTATTCCATTTTTCACCGATTCGTAACGCATAAAGGAGAGGCCCTCTGTCAATTGAAGCAGATCCCTCATACCAACGAGACACTGAGACCGTCATCGGCAATATCAGCTCAACTTTGTCTCCGGATTTCCATACGCGGAATACCTTCTCAATTGTCCCGGCATCAGCTGTTGACCAATGTTGACCATTCACCTTGATTTCAGCCTGTTTGCACCATTCCGGAATGCGGAGGTGAAGTGGGAAGGCAACCGTCTTTGCTTTTTTGTCAACTATGGCCAGTTTAAATAGGACGGATTCATCGAAAGGATAGTTGGTTTCTTCTGAGATATTCACAGCAACTCCCTGAGCTACTTTTGCGGTAACATTGCATGGAGAATAAACCAACGCAGCCAAGCCACGGTCTTCTGATGCAAACCATAAATGCTGGGTAAACTTTGGCCAGCCCTGATGCAGATTTGACGTACAACACGGATATCCGGTCAGCAAGCCGAACACTTGATCTGTTCCATTATAGCTGGTTACAAAATTCCGATCCTGGCGTGAAATCTCAACCTGATTCAATTGTTGATAATATTGCCTGGCGTCACAATTATCCGTAATCTGGGTCGGTAAAGCGTTGAATGTTACCCGCTCCAGCCAGTCTGCCCAATGGATATTACCGGTAATTTCAATCATATTTTCCAATGAAAACATCATCTCAACCGCAGTACACAATTCAGAGCCTTGGGTTGGGTTTCCGGTATGCAGCATCTCATCAGCACTATACAAGCCATTGGGCCAACCGTGGGTTCTGGTCAGATCGGTCTCATACTTGGTGATGGCCTGAAGATGTCTTACATCCTTCGTTGCCTGATACCTGATAACGGGTTCTTTCAACGCCTGTGCAAGATTCACGCCGTGTATGCTGAACAAGCTGTTTAACTCATTTCCTGACAGGAAAATGCCTGTCCAGTCCGTCGTCTGTTTTGCGATCAAATCACCTAATTCAAGCAAAAACGGATCTCCCGTATGGTTGTACAGCCAATAGACGATCATTAAATTATCTCCGCCACGTTCACGGGCCCAGGATGTCCAATGATCGAGCGTCGTTTTCGGCAACTCCTTCAACTGATACCGAAAATAGTTGGTCATGAATGGCAGTACCCTGTTGTCTCCTGTCGCTTCATAGTATTGCTGCAGATATTTAAGTGCTACAATCTTAGGCCACCAATCACGGGCATTCGTGCGCTGTAGCCCAGGTTCAGGAGCCCTGTCCACTGAGGGCCCGAAGTATCCGTCAGGTTGCTGGCTGTTAAGTGTCCATTCTATCCATGGCTGAACCTTTGCCTTCAGAGCCTCGTCATTTAAGATATAGGCCAAAGGCAGCAATCCGTCAATCCAATAGGGGCCTCTCTCCCAGACATCACCGTCTCCTCCAAGCCATCCGTTGCGCTTCCCCATCACTTTGCTGTACAGAGAGTCCAGATGTCCAGTCATTCCGTTCTTCATTCGTATCATCTGGTCTTTCAACCAGCCTTCAGGATGGATTGCACCGATGGGCAACTCCATATAAGGCTTGACAAGAAGCGGAGCACGGTTATTCATATATAATGAATGTCGATCCTGAGCTGTCATTGATACTGATAAAAGCATCGTGCAGAAAAGGATTCCGGTCTTTTTTATGCTACAAATCATTTTATATAAACCTTTATTGTTTTTGTGGTGTATTTTGAATCAGTCTTTTCAAATAAGACTGTTGTCAAATAAACATTGTCCTTTACTTTTTTTATACCTGTTATATTTTCTGCTTTCTGATACCCCTCCGGAAGGTACAATTCAAACGAATGAGCCTTTCCAGGGTATCCTTCTACAGTCACAGTTAGGACTTTCCCTTTAAGCG
Organism: Bacteroidota bacterium; assembly: GCA_030706285.1. Classification (GTDB taxonomy): domain Bacteria; phylum Bacteroidota; class Bacteroidia; order Bacteroidales; family UBA1402; genus UBA8389. The sequence continues at coordinate 2,490 of JAUZOU010000142.1, read as the reverse complement.
ATTGTTCCAATATCCTGAAACCGCTTGACAAACTGTCAAGTTTCGGGTAGACAACTGAAGGCAAAGCTGATACCCCTTCCTTATAAGTTATTTCAAGAGATACTTCGCCATTAAGGCTTACAGGTGTCTCAACAGTGATATATTCACTCCCAGCCTCCGTTTTGAAGGGGGCACTCGTCCCATTCACTTTGATGCTGTTAATTAAGGTACCAGGTGCAAATGCAGGTTTGAAATCCATTTTAACAGGGCTGTTGCTCGTGAAGATATAATCCGTTTTCCCTTTTACTTTATTCATGCTGAAACCAACATTGGCATGGCCAATCCTTAGCCGTTCTACCGTACAACTGTTCCAGTCGAAAGGAAATCTTGGTGCCAGTGTCATGGTATGATTCAGCGCATCAGAACTGAAACCAAGCATTCCTTCAACCACCGGTTGAATGACCATGGTTTCTGACCAGCATTGATGCATTGTAATGCCAGATGTCTTATATACCAGGCCATTTATGACTTCAGGGACACGTCCCAATGAAAAATAGGTATAGTTGAACAGATTGGACATCATATGTTCATAGCCTTGATTATACCTTCCTGTTTTGTATTCGGCAAGTGACGTCCATCCTGTAAACAGAGGCCAGATGCTTCCCATATGATAGGCAGTCGGACTAAATTGAGAATAATCGTCGTTTATCATCCGGACGCCCCAGTCGGCAGAATATTCGGCAGTCGAGAAATGTTTTATCGTCGTCAACGATTTGGCAGAATCAGTTACACCCAGATAGACCGGAACGGTTGTCAACGAGATAAGTTCCTTTGTATAACTGCCATCCGCCTTTTTGCCGAAATTGTAGTAACCATCCGGATTCCAGAAATCATTGTTAATTAGTTTATTCACTATTCCGGCATCCTTCAGGTAGTTGCCAGCTTCCTTTGTCTGGCCCAAAACGCCAGACAGGTAGGCTGCATCCAGCAAAGCCTGATTCCACAATCCAACCAGATAAAATTCTGTCTGGGAACCATACAGCTCTCCCCCTTCAAGCCAGCCATGGCCGACATTGCTAATCTCAATCAAATGATCTCCGTCAGTATCTGTCGAATAGCAATAGGCCATTGCCTTATGAACGGCAGGCATATTTTTTCTTACAAAATCAAGGTCACCGCTCCGGCGTAAGTACTCAGCCATCAGGTTAACGAATAGGGGAGTCGCATCAGATGCATCGAAATGGACGGAACCGCTTGACGTCAATTCATGATAGATTTTACCGTCAACCTGTTGATAACGAATCATTGTCTCCAATACTTTCCTGACAGTCTCAAAGTCACCAAGGCCATTGAAAGCCAAGCCTGACCAGACAGCGTCACGGCCGAAGTACCAGGCATAACCCGGACGTCCGCTTATGGCCTGTCCGCCGCCCCAGCCTCTTCTTGACGAAGAGTATCCAGCCATCAATGAAGAACCTACGCCTGGCGTATTGACAAGGAACTGGGCCGAGCTTAAAACTGCCCAGTTGTATCCTTCATTGAATACTGAATCGGGGGTGCTGACACTCAGTGTGTTTGAAAGATAGTCATCGTAGTATGAGGCACTTTTCGCGTACACATCAAACGGATCAGTCATGGCAGAAGCATATTCTTTCTGGATTTCATTCATTCCCTTATTGGAGGCAATCATGAACAAATCCAGTGCATTCTTGCCGCTGACAGGATAACTGACAGAAGATGCCACCTGGAATTTGTCTGTCGAAATACCTTTGGGTGATTTTCCTTTGGAATAGTCGAATCCGTCAAATTGGCCTGTAAGAAGCATGTTCCCTTTTATATTGGCACCGACTAATGAGCAGAATTCCTTATTCTCATCTGTCGCCAGGAATGCATTCAGCTCATTCGACCATTCGTAATCAACGTTGCCTAAAGCCTTGTCATCATACGGCCACATATAGCGGAAATTGCTTTTGAAGTCGCATACAATGTTATTCAAACCGCTTCCATTCCATTGATAATGAACTACTACCGTAGGGCCTTCAATTTTTGCCGTAATGATCTCCTTCAAGGTCAGGTCTCCGATATGATAGGTTCTGATCAAGGCATTCGGACGTATCTGGAATTCAGGCCGGAATGATTTCAACGGCACAAGAGTATCAACACCCTGTATATCAAGATACGTATGGATGTCTCTCAAAGACATGAACGGATGCGTCCAAATCTCGTCAATTCCGGATTTTTCCTGTGCAACGACTAAACAACGTTGTGTCGGAAGATCACAATAATAAGTCTCAGCATCCCTTGTAAGCTTAATGTCCTTGTCCGGTAAATTCCATTCGACAGGCGCCTCCAATGGTACTGGTGCATATTTTTCGTCTGCTGGTTTCATGACAGACTTTTGATAATCAACCCAATACATCGGTTTCACAGTCATTTCGTCCTTACACATAAACCGTAGACAATTAGTCGTAAATTGTTCCAGCAGTTTTGTGTAAAAATTCGGCTGATTAT
>JAUZOU010000141.1 GCA_030706285.1 Bacteroidota bacterium | reverse complement strand
TGTTCTCACCGCAATGACAGATAAATACTCCAATTCTAGCCATATGTTATTTTTCTAAGCGTGCGACACATGAAACTGTGTTACTGGTAGGAACAAAATGCTTGTTCAGGCCAAGCTGGTCAGCCGGGATGCCCATGCTGAGTCCAAGTGCTTGAGTAACAAACAGTACAGGCACGTCAATCTTACGGTTCAGTTGTTTGTTAATTTCTTTTCTGCGGAGATCAAGGTTCATCTGACACATGGGGCATGCAACCACAATGGATTCGGCGCCACGATCTACCGCATCTTCCAGGATTTTCCCGGATAGTTTGGCTACGATATCTGTCCGGGAGACCGATAAACCGGCACCACAGCATTCGGTTTTGAAAGCCCAATCGATGGGTGAGGCGCCGGCCTTTTTCATGACCGTTTCCATCTCCATCGGATCTTCGGGACGTTGCAGACGTGTCGATTCTTTTGGCCTGGCCAATAAGCAACCGTAATAACAGGCAACCTTTTGATCCAGTTTGTTGACAATGTACTGCTCAGCTACCGGGAAAATATGTTCTTCAAGAAATTCAAGTATGGTCAGCAACCGGATATTGCCAGTAACAGGCATTTCCAGATAGTCTTCCATTTGTTTGCGAACGTGTTCGCTGCCTTTAATTTCAAGTTGGGCTGAAGCCAGGCGACTGAAACAAGCGGCGCAAGGTACCAGCAATTCTGTCAAGCCTTGCTTTTCAGCCAAAGCAATCGTCCGTCCTGGAAGTGCAATAGCCAAATCATGGTTCAGGCTGTGAGCGGCTGTGGCACCACAACAGCACCAGTCTTTGACCGTTTCCAGTTCAATGCCGCATTTTTGAGCGACGGCATGCAGGGATTGGCTGTATTCCTTACCGCTGGTTTCGAGCGAACATCCTGGGTAAAAGCCTATTTTCATTGCTGACCTCCTTTACCTTTAATTTTGTTGAACAATCGTTTGATTTCGGCCGGATGCTGCACTTTATGAGGAATGATACCCAGTTTGCCTTTCATCAGCATAGATGGGGCATTTTCGACATCCTGCATCAGGTTCAATGTTCTCAGTTTATATTCAATGGTAAGGCCAACTTCATTCATTTTACCATTCCGATTCACTTCATCCAGAAATGATTCATGAAAAGCCAGAATATCTTTTGCTTTTGGATTGACCTTATGCAGACGAAGAGACTCCTGACGTAGAAAGTCCATTACTTTTGGCAGTTTTACTTCCTGAGGGCAACGTGAATAACATTGTTCACAGGCCAGGCAAAGCCAGATGGTGAGCGAACTTAATATCTTATCCTCATAACCTGGATATTCAAGCTGCAGCATCCGAAGTATCTGGTTGGGTTTGATGTCCATTTCTTCATTCAGGGGGCAGCCGGCAGTACATTTGCCACATTGGTAGCAAGTGCTGACATCCACGTCAGTCAATCGCTCAAGTTTTGACTTAAGGCTTTCGGATGTATTAGGTTGCGTAATTTCATGCATATTGATTCATACTTAACGAGACTTTATGTCTTTTAAAACAAAGGCAAATATAGTCAAATTTGATAAGTCCAAATAGCAAAACGAACTATTTTATCGTTTTTTTGAAAAATATTTGCGCAAATATACTAAAAGTGAGCAACGATATAAGGCGGAATAAGACGAAAGATTTATCAATTGTTTTTTCAGGGCAACTGATGGATTCAAATGCAAAAAAAAACCGGAGAAACTCCGGCTTTTTTTTAATCGTCCAAATCAAGGTTAAGGATCGGTACATTCCTTCTGAATGCCTCATTAAATGAAATAATTGTCTCAGTCCTGGATAATCCAAGTGGTTGCAGTTTATCATGGATGATCGTCAGTAAATGCTTATTGTTTTTGGCATATACTTTGATGAACATATCATACTGTCCAGTTGTGTAGTGGCATTCTACGACTTCCGGGATTTTGAGTAACGCACCGACTACTTCTGGAAAATGTCCGGGATCTTTCAGAAAAAGGCCCAGGTATGCACAGGTTTCATAACCGATTTTGCTGGCCTCAAGAATAAATTCTGATCCCTTAATGATGCCAAGATTGGTCAGTTTCTGTATGCGTTGGTGAATGGCAGCCCCTGAAACATCGCACTCACGGGCAATTTCCAAGAACGGCACGCGTGCGTCAGCAGAAATCATTTGCAATATCTTTTCATCTAACTTGTCAATTTGATGATGTCCCATAGTATTTGTCAGTTTTATTGTTTTTTCAGCACCTGTGCAGTCCGGGCAGGAATGTATAGTTTCAACCATTCCAGGTCGGTGTTTTTCTCAATACCGTTTTGGGTGAAGTGTTCAATGCTTTCATTCACCATACCATATCCGCCGAACGAAGCCGAGTCTGTATTCAACACATATTTGTAACTGCCTTTATCAACGAGCATGCCATATCCGGTGTATGATTTATAGGGATGCAGGTTTATGACAAACAGCAAATCGCCTCGCTGATAAGCAAGCACTTGATCGCCATCGTTGATACAGCGTTGAACAGGGCCATTGTTCAGAAAGCCATTTTCGCTTTTCAGCAGTTTTATCATAGCTCTGTCAAACAGGAGCAATTGCTGGTATTTCAAATTGGGATTTTCGGCCAGACTCCATTGCCGGCGAGCATATTTGTAGGACCAACCGTTGCCTTCACGGGGGAAATCGATCCATTCAGGGTGTCCAAATTCATTCCCCATGAAATTCAGATAGCCACCGTTAATGGTTGTTGCCGTGAGTAATCGAATGATCTTATGCAGGGCAATGCCTCTTTCCACGACGAAATTCGGATCACCTTTCATCATATGCCAATACATTTCCGCATCGATCAGCCGGAAAATGATGGTTTTATCTCCGACCAGAGCCTGGTCATGACTTTCAGCGTAGTTGATCGTTTTTTCGTCGGCCCGGTGATTGGTCAGTTCCCACCAAATGTTGCCTGGCTTCCAGAATTCGTCCTTCGATTCTTTTATAAGCTTGATCCAGAAATCCGGTATGCCCATGGCTAACCTGTAATTAAAGCCCATGCCGCCATCTTTGATTGGGGCGGCGATACCTGGCATGCCACTGACTTCTTCTGCTATAGTGATCGCTTTAGGATTGATTTCATGAATCATTTTATTGGCTAATGTCAGATAGCAGATCGCGTCACCATCCTGATTCCCATTGTAATAATCGCCATAATTGGAAAATTTTTCTCCTAAACCATGACTGTAATACAACATGGAAGTGACACCGTCAAATCTGAAACCGTCGAAATGGAACTCTTCCAACCAGTACCGGCAATTAGACAACAGGAATTGCAGGACTTCGTCTTTCTGGTAATTGAAGCACAACGAATCCCATGCTGGATGTTCTCCTTTGAAATACAGCTTGGTCGTACCGTCAATACTGCTCAATCCTTCCAATGTGTTTTTGACAGCATGAGAATGGACAATATCCATAATGACTGCAATGCCCATGTTGTGAGCTTCGTCAATCAATTGTTTCAATTCATCGGGAGTACCAAAACGAGAAGATGGGGCAAAAAAGCTGGAAACATGATATCCGAACGATCCGTAATACGGATGTTCCTGAATGGCCATAATCTGGAGGGTGTTGTATCCGTCTTCCTTAACTTTGGGAAGAATGTTTTGACGGAATTCCGTGTATGTTCCGACTCGTTCCTCTTCGACAGCCATGCCGATGTGACATTCGTAGATGAGCAACGGATTTGTTTCAGGTTTGAATTTCTTGTTTTTGAACGTATACGGTTTTTCAGGATCCCAAACCTGGGCGCAGAACAATCGGGTTTGCGTATCCTGTATCACTCTTGTGGCATAGGAAGGAATGCGCTCTCCACCGCCACCATTCCATTGAACCATCATTTTATACAATTGACCGTGATGAATACGGCCAGTCGGAATCGCCAGTTCCCAGACGCCTTTCCCATTATTGGTCAGACGAAATTCATCAAGTAGCTTCCAATCACTAAAATCCCCCGTCAGATAGATAGAGGAGGCATTTGGAGCCCATTCACGGAAAATCCATCCATCAGGTGTCTTGTTGAGACCAAAGTACAGGTGCCCAGCGGCAAAATCCGCAAGTTTACAGCCATTTGTCAATTCGGATTCACGGTTCAGCGCATACGTGTATCTTCCGCGAATAGCCTCTTTGTAAGGTTCTAGCCACGGATCATTCTGAATCAGTTTCAAATGACCTTTTTTCTCTTGAGAAGAAGCCATCCGCTCTTCAATTTTTTAAATGAGTTATAATAATACTTTTACGATTGCTTTCTTGATTGGACCGTCGCCAATAGCCGGTGCATGTCCATCTTCAGGAAAGAAAATGACAAATTCACCTGGCTGTACATCAATAAAGGCGGTTGGTTTATCTGTGAAAAAGGCGATATCTTTTTCAGAATTATATGGTTCAAGTACGTGTGTGCAGTGTTCGATGGCTGTCCAGCCCATTTTTTCTTCACCTTTCAGAACAATCTGAATATCAATGTATTTTTGATGTCCTTCCATTTTTGCAGCCTCAGGCGTTTTACCGTTCAGCTCACTGACTGAAATAAACAGACGGTCACCGTCAACAACGATCTTTCCTGGTTCGATCACAGAAAGATCATGACTTTTAATATAATCGAACGCTTTTTTTAAAAGAGGATGCAATGCACAATAAGCATCGGAATTTTTAAGAGAATCAAGTATCATAGCAAAGAAATGTTTAATGAATAATCCAGTCAATACCTTCAAACAGCCCTTTAAAATAGCAATTATTTTCTTCGAACTGCTTTACAAATATAACATATTTATTCGTAGAAAAAGTGATTTTTAAGTAAGTTTGTAAAATTGACATAAATTCAAAAATGTATTCTACATGTCTGATTTGCCTTCATTGATCTATGATCTTGCCCTGATCCTTATTTCAGCCGGATTAATCACGTTGTTGTTTAAATGGCTCAAACAACCACTGGTTTTAGGCTATATAGTTGCAGGTATTATTGCCGGACCTTATCTGGACCTGCTTCCGATGACAGTTGTTGACACAGCTAATATTCAGACCTGGGCTGATATCGGTGTTATCTTCCTCTTGTTTGCATTAGGACTGGAATTCAGTTTTAAACGACTGGTCTCTGTAGGAAAGACAGCCTTTGTAACTGCTTCCGTTGCTGTTATTGGCATGATGTTGCTGGGCTTTCTGGTTGGACGAATGCTCGGTTGGACGCCTATTAATTGCCTTTTCCTCGGTGGCATGTTATCCATGTCTTCCACTACGATCATTATTAAGGCCTTTAACGATCTTAACCTGATGGACCAGCCCTATACGAAACTGGTTTTTGGGGTGTTGGTCGTTGAAGATTTAGTCGCTGTCATTCTGATGGTGTTGCTATCGACCATTTCAGTCAGCAAAGAACTAAACGGCACGGAACTGCTGTTAAGCATTGGCCGTTTGGTCTTTTTCCTGGCACTCTGGTTTATTTTCGGCATTTTTTTGATACCGACCTTTCTGAAAAAGGCTAGAAATCTGATGAATGAGGAAACCTTGCTGATTTTTTCAATCGGCCTATGTCTGGGTATGGTCATTATCGCCGTTAAAACCGGCTTCTCCGCTGCGCTTGGGGCATTTATCATGGGCTCTGTCTTGTCAGAGACGATTGATGCAAAACGGATAGAAAAATTGGTAGAACCTCTTAAGAACTTTTTTGGCGCTATATTTTTTGTATCGGTCGGTATGATGGTCCAACCGGCCATCATTGTCGAATATGCCAGACCGGTTGGTCTTCTGATTCTGACTGTCATCATCGGACAAACGGTTTTTACGACCATTGGTTTTCTGATATCAGGTCAAACCCTTGAAACCTCTTTGAAATCAGGTTTCAGTCTGGCGCAAATTGGAGAATTCGCCTTTATTATTGCCAGTTTAGGCATCAGCCTTGGTGTGACCGAATCGTTCCTTTATCCTGTCGTTATTGCCGTTTCGGTCTGCACGATTTTTACGACCCCATATATTATGAAACTGGCTGATCCTACCTACCGGTTCCTTTCAAAACATCTTCCGCAGAAATGGATTCAAAAATTAGACCATCCACGGGAGAAAAAAGACGTGTCAACTGATAGAAATGCCTGGCATGTGTTGTTACGTGGTTCGTTAATGTATATGTTGGTGCTGTTGACCGTTGTCATTGCCATCTACTTTCTCTCGACCGGTTATATATATCCGTTCCTTCAACAGCATTTGTCCGGAATGGCGGCTTCAGTGCTGACATTTTTTGTGACGGTCCTAGCTTTGGCCCCCTTCTTGCGGGCTATGATGAGCAACAATGTTGAATCGTCTGCCGTTCTGAATTTATGGATGGAAAAACCATCCAACCGGAAATTCTTGTTGATGCTTGTCGGAGTGCGTTTTTTTGCCGTATTGATCACGTTATTGGTCTTGACTAACAAGTTTTTTCAGATTCCATTCTACATCAATGTCATTTTTACCATTATTATCTTTCTGTTTATCTTAAAGTCAAAGTGGTTACTCCGGCGTTTCTGGAAGCTGGAATCGCATTTTCTGATTAATCTGAATGAACAACAGATGGAATCCAATCTTCGAAAGATTGAAGCCAACAAGGGTGTCATGCAGCTTAGTGACATGGCAAAGAACCACTGGCTTGATTTCAAGCTTTATACCTGTGCCTACCGGCTTAAAAATGATTGTCCGTTTATAGGAAAACGCATCAGCGAACTGCATATCAGAAGTGAATACAATCTCATGATCATCCGGATTCGTACCCGGGATAATGATTACATGAACATACCGTCAGGCGATTATCTCATTCAGGAAGGTGATTCGTTGAGATTGGCCGGAAAGAAAAGCCAGCTGCGTCGATTGCAGGAAGATGAACTGCTGACGATGGAATTTGTCAATCACTCATTTATGACCTTGCATGGTTTTTCAAAACTGGAATATGCCAGGAAGAAAAAAGAGGAACGCATTACGTGTGCCGGCATACCGTTGAGCAAACAATCGCCGCTTGCAGGCAAGAATTTGATTGAATCGAACATTGGCGCTAAAACAAAATGCCTGATCATTGGACTGGAACGAGATGGAAAACAGATTGTCAATCCGGGAGCCAGTACTATTATTGAAGCCGGTGATGTTGTTTGGCTTATCGGAGAGGAAAAGCCAGTTTCGCGACATATAGAAGAGAATGTGTATTTTATCTGAAGCCTCGATAGAGGCAGTTTAAACTGATCATCCAATAAAAAAGCCGGAAACTAGCCCGGCTTTTTTATTGGATGATCAGGCCTTCTTTCATTAAAGGTCGTTAATCGGATTGTATTTTGGTACCAACACTTTCATCAACGCCCAAGCAATCAGGTAAGCGAATGCGCAGACAGAGAACATAATCGTGTAGGCTTTATTCGTTGAAAAAGTACCATCAAGGTAACCGGCCAACAGCTGAACCAACACACCTCCTAAACCACCTGCTGCCGCTCCAATGCCTGTGACGGTCCCGACAGCTTTTTTAGGA
>JAUZOU010000140.1 GCA_030706285.1 Bacteroidota bacterium | reverse complement strand
GTGATCAGAGCTCCGCCAAGAATGGCCATGATCAATCCTGAAGCCCCGATTTTGGCATCGTCTCCAAGCCCATCCAAGGCAAAACCGTAAATCGTCGGAAACATCAGAGACATAAAGACAGAAATGCCAACCAAGCAAACAGCCATGAACATGCCCGTACCGAAAATAACACCTGCCGTGCAAGCCAAGGCTGCAAAGGAAGCCAGGATCATCAGTTTGGATGGTTTCACACAACGCATCAAAGCGGTGAAAACAAAACGTGCTACGGTAAAAACTACCATCGACAACAGAAAGACCGTTGCCGAATCTTTCTCATTGGTTCCCAATTCCTGCATGACAATGCGAATGGTAAAAGACCAGACGCCGACCTGAGCGCCGACGTAAAAAAACTGGGTTATGACACCCCATTTGTAGAGTTTGTTTTTTATGAGCCTGCCGAATGTCTTGCCTATCTGCATGGACTTGTCACTGTCCGAGTTTTTAGGCATCCTGGAAAACAACATAATGAAAAATAGGATCACCAGCACAATGCCGATGCCAAGATAGGTTCCGGTTATGGAATTCAGCTCGCTGGCCTGAATGGACGCCAGTTGATCGGCTGACATCCGGGCGCGTTCGGCGGCACCGGCCTTATGCAACTGACCCAGGATAAAATACTGACTCAGCAGAATACCCGTAATGGATCCGACCGGATTGAAGGCCTGTGCCAGATTCAGTCTCCGGGTAGCCGTTTCCGGAGAACCCATGCTGAGTATATACGGATTGGATGTGGTCTCAAGAATGGAGCAGCCACCGGCTAAAATATAGATGGCAACCAAATAGGCACCATACGCAGCAGACTGCCCTGCCGGATAATACAATAAGGCACCAGCTGTATACAATCCTAATCCAAGCAACACCCCGGATTTATAGGAAAAACGCTTAATAAAAAGGGCAGCCGGTAAGGCAAAACAAAAATACGATCCGTAAAAGGCCATTTGAATGAACGACGTCTGCAAATCAGACATGCTCATGATTTTTTTAAAGGCGGCCAACATCGTATCGTTCAGGTTATTGGCTACTCCCCAAAAGAAAAAGAGACTCGTTACCAGTATGAACGGCAACAACATGCTCTTTCCGTTGAGCCTCATAAAAGAGGACGATTTTTTCTCAGGCATACATTGTGTTTTTTAGGGTATAGATTGACTGAAATAAGGTAAAAACCTCATTCCTTAGGTAATTTCAACAGGTAAAAAAGGGCGTATGATCAATACCGGGTACGCCCTTTTTCCAACCAATCAGCTTAACGGTATCAGGAAATTCTCTCCCTGAGCGCTTTCTCCTTATCAGCAGACCAATATCCGCAATCCAGTTCGATAAACACCGATGTATAAGGAATTAAGCAGTCTGATTTGAGTACAAGTACGTTGAACAATTTGGAAGCCTCATCCAATTTGGCGAAAATTTCATCGTGAGGCATTACCTGCAGCTCCTGCTTGCTGGTAATACGCGACAGATCACTCTTGAACGAGTCAACGCCGTAACTTAGATCATCCCGCATGAACAACAATTCCTTGTCGGTATAAATGACCGGTTTGGCATGTCCTTCCCAACGAATGGTTTTCAGCACAAATTTCAGCACACGCAGCAACCGTTCGTTTGTGTAAATGGTTTTGATGCCGGGAGCACTCTGCATCGGATAAGCTTTGTCAACGACCAATATCCAGTTACGATGTCCAAGCAACGGGATTGTTTCTAATACTTGTTTTTTCCAGTTCATATCAATTAAAAATTAGTCATGCAATTCTTCGTCAAAGACGATGGCTACCTTGCCGCATTTGCCTTCATTCATCAGCGCAAAGCCATCAGAGGCTTTTTCAAGAGAAAAGCGGTTGGTAATCAAGTCTTCAGGGTGAATACCCCAACGAACGATGCGTTCAACCAGTTCTTCCATCCGCCAGATATTCGTTACCCACGAACCATAAATGGTTTTTTGTTCATGAATAATGTCAGGGCTCGGCACAAATTCGCAGGTGCCACCTTCGCCGATAAAAACGATTTTTCCCCATTTACGCGCAGCACGGATAGCCAGCTGACGACCATATGTATTACCGGAACAATCCACGGCACGTTCCACGCCATAACCGCCGGTAGCTACCTTGATTTTTCCAAGCGCCTCGGCATTTGACTGGAACACTTGGTCACACAACCCTTTTGCCAAAGCAATGTCCATTCGTTCTTGCACGGTGTCGACACCAATCACGTTGGTTGCGCCCATCGCCTTTGACAACATGGCGGCAGCCAGCCCGACCGGACCAAGTCCGACGATTAAGACAGCATCATTACCGCAGATACCGATTTTTTCGAGTCCTTCGTAGACAGTTCCGAAACCGCAGGCTACCTGAGCGCCATCCGAATAGGTCAGTGAATCCGGCAATAAAACAAGGTCTTTCTCTTCAGCCAAAAGGTATTCGGCCATACCTCCGTCCCGTTGCCAGCCATAAGCCCGGCGAAAAGGGCTGGTGCAACTGATCATATACCCACGGCGGCAATCGTTGCAGACACCGCAACCGGAAATATGATAAACTATCACACGGTCTCCTTCCTTGAAACGGCGTAATCCGGGACCACATTGGACAATCTGGCCACAGGGCTCGTGTCCGCAAATCTTATCCTGATAGCCTTCAGGGCCTTTTCCTACATGTTCACGATAAATGGCACGAATATCGCTCCCGCAAATGGTGGAAGCTTTCATTTTGATCAGGACTTCACCGTGTCCGGGAGTTGGTATTTCGACATCCTTGATGACCACGGTACTGTTGCCAGGCAAGTAGGCAGCTTTCATTGTTTTCATTATACAAGTCAGTTAAAAAGTTATACGTTCAAAAAAATCATTTATGATCAGGCTCCGGCAATGATGCCGTCTTCATCCCATAAATCGTGCCAATCCTGGGCTGTTTTCCATAAAAACACCTGACCTTTGATGAACCGGTTATTCTTGTCGATAGCTTTTATCCTGGCCATTTCCTCATCCGAAAGCGGATCTTCGGTCACGCAACGCAAATTTGACACAAATTTATCAGGTTTTACGGAAAAAGGGATAGGTATTTGTCCATTCTGTACCGCCCATTTAACACAAATTACGGCTGGATGGACACCATGCGCGCCGGCGATATCAACGATAACAGGGTCTTCAATGGGAACCGTATCTTCAGGGGTCTTATCCCGTTCAGGACGTCCGGGTGATCCGATCGGGCAAAAGCCAATCGCATTAATGCCATTATCTTTCAGGTAATTGAATAGTTCAGGCTGCTGAAAATGCGGATGCATTTCCATTTCATTGACGACCGGTTTGATGCGGCAGTCACGGAGTAATAGCTTCATTTTGGCGATCGTCATATTCGACGTTCCGATGTTCTTCACCAATCCGGCATCCACCAGCTTTTCCATATCACGCCATGTCCGCATGTAATTTTCATGAATGTATGGAACGGCATGCGGATCCCGGGAATTGACGGTCACCCCCTTTTCATGATGATTGGGAAATGGCCAATGTACCAGGTACAGGTCCAGGTAATCCAATTCCAGATCGGCCAATGACTGTTTACAGGAACCAATGATATCATTATGCTTGTTGTTCCAGACTTTTGAGGTAATCCAAAGATCTTCCCGTTTAACAATTCCGGAAGCAAAGACTTCTCGCAGCGCTGTTCCGATTTCTTTCTCATTGCCATATACTGACGCACAATCAATATGCCTGTAACCCAGGATTATGGCTTGTCTGACGGCCGCTGCGATCTGTTCGGCTGTATAATTGTCTGAGCCGAATGTACCGAGACCAACGGCAGGCATGGTTGAGCCATTGTATAGAGTAACGTTGGGCACCAACGATAGATCGACAGGTTTTAATTGTTCATTCATGATACAAACGTATAATGGGTATGTATTAAAAACTATTTGTAAAGAGGTCCGAAATTCTGACAGGCCCTGTAGTCAGCACCTTCAGCATCCATACCAAAAGCATTCCAGGTAGCCGGACGGAAAATCCGGTCAGCTTCTACATTGTGCATGCAAACAGGTATACGCAGGATAGAAGCCAGTGTGATTAGGTCTGCGCCAATATGCCCGAAACTGATGGCTCCGTGATTGGCACCCCAGTTATTCATTACACTGTAGACATCCTTAAATTGAGGCGTCTCATTCAGTCTGGGTGAGAACCAGGTAGTTGGCCAGGTCTTATCGGTTCGTTTGTTGATGATGTCAAACGCCTTTTCAGGAATATCGACCGTCCACCCTTCTGCCAACTGAAGAACAGGACCTAATCCCTTAATCCGGTTCAACCGGATCATGGTAACTGGCATTCCCCCTTTGGACAGGAACCGGGAAGAAAAACCGCCTCCACGGAAATAGCCCTTGTCAGCAGGACACCAATCGGTCGCGTTCAGGCATTTCTGGATTTCTTCCTCCGAGATATCCCAGAAGTTTTTCATCTTCGGATGTCCATCGGCATCACTTTGCTGACCTGTGGCATCCAAACAGGTGGCCCCTGAATTGATGAGGTGTATGATACCGTTGGCTGCATGACCTTCCAATTCACAACCGGTGACACGTTTCACTGATTCCGGGCTCCAGAAAGTACGGACATCGGAGAAAATGGAAGCCGTATTGGTCAGCAAGTGACCGAACAACATAGAGACACCGTTGAGCGAATCATTTTCTGTTGCCAAAATCATGGCTTCGCGAACGCCGTTCCAATCGAACGAAGAACACAGCAGCGCCTCACTGAAATCACCGTTGGGCAGAAAATCCGTCCACTGGCGTTGCCCCTGGAAACCGGCAGCGATGGCATTATGGCCAAGCGCTTCTTCAAGGAAACCCATTTCTTTTAATTTGGAGTTGCCTTTCATCAAGTCACTGATAATGAGTGTCATCTTAACGGCAAAAGCCCAGTCTTTTTCATGCTGTTCGGGTGTACTCTTCTTCTCAGGAATATTGTAATCGATGCTCTGCCTTGATTGACAGTATTTTTTTGTCCAGGCCATGGCTTTTTTAAATTCTTCGTGATCGTAAATTCCCTGCTCCATGCGACGCAAAATCTCAACCTGATCGATACCTTCCACACGAATACCCAGATAATCCTGGAAGAAGTCATGGTCAACGATAGAACCGGCAATACCCATGCACTGACCGCCCAGGCCAAGATAGGATTTTCCACGCATCAGGGCAACAGCCATACCTGCTTTGACAAAACGCAGGATCTTTTCTTTCACATCAGCTGGTATCGTGGTGTCATCGGCATCCTGTACCTCTCTTCCATAAATGCCAAAGGCCGGAAATCCTTTTTGAGCATGTCCGGCCAAAGCTGCAGCCAGGTAAACAGCACCAGGACGTTCCGTCCCGTTAAAGCCCCAGATTGCTTTTGGATAAAAAGAATTGAAATCGAGCGTTTCTGTTCCATAACACCAACATGGGGTGACAGTCAGTGTCAGGCCGACACCTTCACGTTCGAATTTCTCAGCACAAGCAGCCGCTTCGGGCACACGGCCGATGGTCGTATCTGCGATGACACAAGCTATGGGAGAACCATCCGGATAGTGTAATGTCGAAGAAATTAAGGCCTCAGCACGTTTGGCCATGTTCATGGTCTGATCTTCCAGACTTTCACGGACGCCATACTGGCGGCCATCAATAATAGGGCGAATGCCGACTTTAGGATAATTGTTCATGGTATTTAATTTATAAGTAATGACTATTCAGTTGCTGTCCTGACACCTCAGTCCATCTATACTGTGCTGAACTATGCTGAAACCAGGCAAATATACATCAATTCAATCACTTTCCTTCTATTTTTCAGCAGTCTTTAGCGCAACCAAGTTTTTTTGGCGAACGTCAACTAAACAGAAGGACATTCAGCAAGAAACAGTTCCGGATCAGTTCAGTTAAAAACAGAGAGCAAACAAGTTCTAACAGCCGAAATGAATCCATCAGGATGGCAACCATCTTCTTGATGATCATTCAGGTTTCGTGTTCGCAAATATAGCCGTCATTTCATGTATAGATTTGTACTATTCCGTCATTCATTAGCAATATTTCGTTATCTTCACTCAAAAATGCAGTATCATGCTGAAGAATAGTCTACATTTACATTAAAAGTATCTACCACAATCCCGATTAAATGGCAATAGCGATGAAAATCGACAAAGAGCCTTTGAACCTGATTCTGCTGAATATTGGTCATTCGGTGCATGAAGCCGACTGGAACTGGAAAAACATCATCAGCCCGTTTTTAAGGATTTACCTGGTTGTTGAAGGCCAGGCAGAAATGGACATTTCAGGACACTCCTATACCCTTACTCCCGGGCATCTATACCTGATTCCGCCATTCACCCTGCACAGCGATTCCAACAACACCCATTTTTCACTGTATTACCTGCATATTTACGAAGAGCAGATCAAGCACAGCACCTTGTTTGAACAGCTGATCTTTCCGTTCGAAGTGCCAGCCTCAGCAATTGACAATCTGATCATTCAACGCTTACTGGAAATCAATCCCTGCAAAGGGCTACCCATCTACGACCCAAAATCGTATGACAATAATACCACCCTCTACAAAACCATCGCTGAGACTACAAATGTTTCGTTTCCGGTCTATACGGAAACCTGCGGCATCATCATGCAACTGTTCTCCCGCTTTCTGGCAGCCGCAAAAAGTCATGAGCCATCACAGGATTCGCGTATTCTGGGCGTTCTACGCTATATCCGGGAACACATCGATAAAAAAGTCACCATTACCCAGCTTTCTTCGCTATGCTATTTATCGGAAGACCATTTCATCAGGCTATTTCGAAAAGAAATGGGCAGTACCCCCATTGATTACATCAACCAAAAAAAAATCGAAAAAGCACAATTGATGCTGGTCATCAACAATCTACCTGTCAAGGATATAGCCTGTGCACTATCGTTCGACAATGTCTCCTACTTCAACCGGTTGTTTAAAAAAACAGTCGGCTGCACACCAAGCGAATATAGGGGTGAATATAGGCAAACGACAGCCTGACAATCGTTAAAAAGTTGTCTGTTTCTGAATAAAAAACTACTTTAGCGGTCACTAAAAAACATTATAACCTTTTTATACCGCTTACTCATGAAAAGCCGAATATATCTTTTCATTGCCTGCCTGTTTGCAGCAACCGGCCTCTCCGCCCAGTCAAATCAATCTGTTATTGCCATCTGGCCATCCGGTGTGCCTGAAAGCAATGGCATCACAGTTCCGGAAGGAAATAGGAACGGCATTATTTCGAATGTCAGTGTTCCATCCATGACTGTCTATCCTGCTGCCGCCGGCAAGAACACCGGAGCGGCCGTATTGGTTTGTCCGGGAGGATCTTACATCTGTCAGGCTTCCATTCATGAAGGATCTCAAATAGCTGCCTGGTTTTCCGAAAACGGGATCACGGCTTTCGTATTAAAATACCGCTTACCAAACGGTCATGCCTTCATCCCGAGCAAAGACGCCTTACAGGCCATCCGGATTATCCGCACCCGTGCCAGCGAATGGGGCATC
>JAUZOU010000014.1 GCA_030706285.1 Bacteroidota bacterium | reverse complement strand
GCCAGAATCTTCAGCTTTTCGAGTACCTGATCGTCCATGATTGATGACAATGATTGTTATTTTCCCCCATTTCGGAAGGATCGACAATGGTCGAAGCATAGAAACAAATATAAGAAAAATTGGCGTTCCTATATCGAAACCATCTGTATCAAAAAGCTATATTTTTTCCTGAATACTGTATAGCTTCTCTACTATCCGGATCATGAGCATTTTTGCAAATCAGGGTTGGCTGTTAACTATAAGGATTTCTGGCTATCTTTGTACGATGATTTGATTAAAGACAATTCGATTCGGTAACTCGTTCAACCTATGATTCAGGAAATCTATCCCCACCGCTTCAACAATCATTATATTGCCGGCAAACAACTTGAAGAAAACGATTTCATCCTTTATTACAAAGAAAAATCACTGTTGTTGAAGGTCTGTGGTGATGAACTCAAACTGCCAACGAAAAAAGATCTTTCGAATGGCAACAACTTGACGGAAGCAACCTTTTTATTTACACTGGACAATGTTTCATGCTTTTTAATATGGGATGAACCAGCGGCAGATCCATCCCGCTTCATCTACAAGGAACTCAGTTTTTTCAGGACGACCAGCCAGAAAGAAATAGCCTGGATCAGCCTGGCCGGCTTTCATCTGAAAAGCTGGTACACCGAACATCGGTTCTGTGGAGCATGCGGCGCAAAAACGCACCATAAGTCAGATGAAAGAGCGATGATTTGTCCGGACTGTGGTTCTGTTTTTTATCCGAAAATATCGCCGGCCATTATTGTCGCCATCGTTTGCAAGGACAAGCTGCTGCTGGCCAACAATACCAATTTTGCCAAAGACTGGTATTCCCTGATTGCCGGATACGTCGATGTCGGCGAAACGCTCGAGGAAACGGTCATCCGTGAAGTGAAAGAAGAAGTCGGCCTTGATATCAAAAACATCCGGTATTATAAAAGCCAGCCCTGGCCCTTATCCGGTTCGGAGATGGTTGGATTTATTGCCGAGGCCGATGAACACCAGCCTATTTGCATAGACAACCAAGAAATTGCGAAAGCCGCATGGTTCAGCAGGGAAAATCTTCCGAACCATCCGACGAACGTGAGCATTGCCGGGGAATTGATTGAAAAATTTGAAAAAGGGGAATTATGGTAAAGTCAGCAATTGATACATCAATGTACGCGCCAAACGTTCCTGCCCTTTGGTGCTCAAGTGCAGGCGGTCGAATGCCGGATCGTGAAAATAGCTCAACTGTTCTTCCACCATTGGATTCATGCCCGAAACAGCATTAATGTCGATCACAGGAATTCCCCACACGTTACCTGCTTCTTTGACTGCTTGAACGTAAGCATCGATGTACTCGCCACAACGATTCTGGTAACGCTCGTCCGGTTGAACATTCATTTTACTGAAGTTGGCAGTTGAGCGGTGGATGGGTGTCAGCAACACAATCTGTTTATCCGGATAAAGTTGCTTCAGCCGGCTTATTCCGATATTAATACGGCCTTTATAGGTATCGCCGGACATGACAAGCGTGCGCATTTTCCGGGTAACCAGCTTGCCTGGCTCTCCACGGGCAGCCATTACTTGTGCTTCTTTTTCGGTATACCATTCGCCGACAGGTACGCCGTTATTGAAATCGTTGGTTCCCATCCAAACCAAAATGGCATCGACGTCATCACCATGTTCTTTTTTGAGTTTTTCTGCTTGATTGGGCACATCGTTCCATTGCCGTCCGCTAATTCCATACACATAAGGTGTGATGCCCAACCATTCTTGCAAGAATGACCAGTATTTCCTGATTTCATTGCCATAGCATGCCGGATCGGTCATGGAATCACCTAAATAAGCGACTCGTTTGCCTGCCCAAGGATGCTGAATCCAGCTATGAGGCTTTTCACAAGAATCTTTCATTTCCGGCCGTTGCTGCTGTCCGAAAGCTGACACACAGACAGGACTCAGCATGATACAGGCAACGAGTATCAGGATGTTGTTTTTCATTGACATTGACTGTTTATCGTTAAGTTGAAAACGTTCACGCAAAAATAGCCGCTTCTACCGTGTGTTCAAATTTATTTGACAATTTTGTCCGGCTTGGTTCGTTTTTATAAGGCTCAATCTTTCAGCTGTTGCGAAGGATCCATGAGTTCAACTATTGTTTCCACCACCCTCTCATACTGGCCATTAAAATGATGATTGCCTGGGAGCCTTTTCACCGTCAGGCCTTCCCGAAAGTCCGAATCGGCAAATGAATCATGATCGTTGAGAATGACCGTCACGGGAAGCTTCAGTTTATTGATTTCAGAAACAATGTCCAGTTCTCCTGAATGGGTGGGAAAAAGCAACGTCATCAGGTCGATTTTCAACTCACCTTTTTTGGAAGGGGACAGCAGCATCACTTCGGAGATTTGATTCCGGAGGGTTGAGGAAAGGTTGTTGAGAATAAAAGGGGTCAGATCGGCACCAAAGGAATAACCAATAACGGTGATTTGTTTTAGTTCCTTGGGGAATTCTACCCGGTTGACAATCTGTTCAAAAGCATCGACGGCTTGTGCCAGGGTTCGTCCACCCCAGAAATAACGGGTATCCCAGGAAATCACGTTGTAATGGTGAGCCTGAAGTAGCCGGCATACTTTTTTCGTCCAGGTTGAATAGCCTCCGTCTCCGGTCAGGTAAAAGATAAACCGGCTGCTGTCTGCCAAATACTCTTTGACAACAGGTCGCCATCTCATACGTAAAACGCATAGCATAAATAGGATGGCAACAAAAATAATCACATCGAATACACCTGTCATTTTCTATTTTTTGAAGGATTCATCACTTTCGCCAGAGCCATGGGAATTTTCAACAAATCATACCCATTGTCGTAGACCAGATATTTATTCAACCAGGTCGTAGCATATTTTTCTTTAAAATTTCGCAAGCCATGGAAATGTGCCAACGGTTTTATCTTTTCCGAAGCATATTTCTCCAATTGCTCAGGCGTATTCTCGGGATCAGTAATGCCGGTAAAGGAGGCCATTCCTAAGTTCAGGTACTGGTAGCCATTTTCTTTGGCATAATCGATCAACCGGATAAGCAACGCATCTTCGCAGCCATTGGCCGCATCGGCTGTCTTCCGGAGCATGTCGTACGTGCATTCACCAGGGGCGTAATCCGGAACTATGTTCAGAAAGGCAACCAGTTTTCCTTCGACATCTCTAACCAGTATCACGTCCTCCTTCTTCAGTTCTTCCAAGTCAAACATGCCGGAAGAAAAAACAACTTCCTGTTTATGAAAAGCTTTCAGCCATTCGTCCGAAACAGCCTTCAGCTCAGTCAGCAATCCGGGGTTATGCGGAGGCGAACACAAGGTCGTGACATACCCTTTTTTCTGTAAATTGTTTTGCCCGTTTCTCAACGATTTTCGATCGGCCCCGGATAACGAAAATTGACTGATTTCAAGAATGGCTTCCTGACCAAGCAAGGCCTTCCTTTTATTGAAAGGCTTGAAATAGGATAATGCCTCTTCCCCTACCCGATAATAGCAGGTTTTCAATCCATTATTCAAGCAATAGTGTTCGAAGGCATGAATTACCTGAATCTTTTTATCGGCAGCGCACACAGGGCCCTCCAGCACAACAGCAATGTCCATGGCCAGTTTATAGGCGATCAGTGCATGCTCTTCCGGAAGAATATAGAACAATTTATCCTGGCTCATTTTATAAAAGTCCAACGCGGATGTTCCGTTCTCTTCCACAATGCGTGCTGCTTCAGCATAAAGGTGCTCTTCATTCCGGCCTCTGACTTTCCGGGTTTTAAAAAGCGTGAACAACAGAAAGATCCAGACGCCAAAAGCCAAACTATGGACAATTGATAAAAATTCCTTGGCAAAATGGGATGTTGGAACCAGATCGTCATAGGAAAGCAGAAAAAAGCTTTTAAATGTATATTCCATGGATTGCACCCAAGTAAAATCGATGCCAAAATGTTTCCGTTCTAACAAATAGAAACCAATGCAATCAAACAGACAAACGGCGATGAAGGCAATAAAAAACGTCCTGAACCCGATCGTCAGCCATTTTTTATCCGATTTGATGCGGTATTCTTTTCGATAGACCAACAGCAGGATTAGCATGATAAAAGCCAGCATCGCTTCTCCGTCATGAAAGGTGCTGACTAATTGACCGGCAATAGACACGACGGTCAGGATAAGGGCTAAGATAAACGCCATTCGATGGCCTTTCAACAAGTTAGCCGAAGCCAACATCAAGAAAATGCCCACGAAAAGGATCATCATTTTGGAAGCATGCATACTCTCCATCGGAAGATAGGCCAATTCCCATTGCAAGCGTTCGGCCATGGGGACTTTTATGACAGAAACCACATTGGCCACACCCAGGAAAAAAATACCGGCTGCCGGCAATACCCGGCCGAGCAAATCTTTCCCGTTCCAAAGAAAGGCGACCAGTCCCAGCAACAACGGGAGCCAGAATTCAAAAGCCCGGTAGATAAGCGTAGCACTCAATGCAACGGATGAAGTATAACCATACCTGGTGAGGAAAAAAGCCAGTGTAAATTCCACGGCGCCCAATCCGTGTAAGAATGGTGAGACAAGCATCGGTAAAACAGAAAGGATGTATCCTACTGCTGCCACTTCTATTGAGACCGGTATTCCTAGGGCTTTCATACTGACATACACCATCAGGATGCCAATCACTTCAATCAAGATAGAACTGCAAACAGCCAGTATCAGCTGTCGTTGATTGATTTTTTCTGAAAACAGGCCCTCCAGTTCGATACAGACAGCAGGACTCAGTTTGTTGATCAATTTGTAAACCAAGCCCCTTTGAGTAAACGAGCGGACAATAAACACAATCGCCAGCAACAACAGCCCCAGCAAGACCAACCCGATCCAGGCATTGTTAAAATCTTGTCTATGGGCCAATGAATAAAGGATAATGGGCACTCCCACAAGAAAGACTGTCAAGGTCCCTATATAGGCATTCAAGATACTTGCCTGAGTACCCTTGGCCGAATTCACGCGCTTTTTTTTCAGTCTCAAGGGGGTGTAGGCCATGGAAGAAAGGCCTCCCGCCGGAAGAAAGACGCTCAACAAATTCCGTTTCAGGAAAATTTCCAACGAATCCATCAGAGAGAGTTCGATGCCGATTGAACGGAAACAGAGCTGGTACATGCAGGATTGCAGCACGATATAGGCAACTGTAACCAGAACGCCTAGACCTGTCCATGTTAAATCGGCTGACTCAATCCGCGGAATGATGGATTTGATCTCTCCTTCCTGACTCTTGAAAAAATAGACAGCCAGCAAGAGGATAAAAACAGCCAGAATCTCCTTCCAATAGGTCTTGACTGAAAAGGATTTCTTATAAGAAGCGAACGTTTGTTCCATAAAAAACGTGGCTAAGTCTTCAAGGGATAATGATAGCAACTATTTTTTAAAGCAGGAGCATGTCACCTGTTAATTTTATCCGTCATATCGTAAACCGCCCTTGGAAATTTATGTTGAAATCCGTTCCTTTGTTATCACCGTTCAGGTTTCAATTCATTCAATTTAGACCTGTTCAACCGCTTTGCATTATGATAGAAACGCTGATTCAAACAATGATGTATTATTTCGGTTCCGATGTCAGGAGGATCAATCATGCATTAAAAGTCTATGCCTTGGCAGACTGCATCGCACGAAGCGAGCATCTCACTGATAATGAACTATCCACAGTAGACATCGCAGCTATTTTCCATGATATTGGCATCAAGGAAGCTGAACGGAAATACCACTCGAATAGCGGGCATTATCAGGAGCTGGAAGGGCCTGCCGTGGCAAAAGCCCTGCTTGCCGATGCGGGGCTGGATGAAGTCCAACTGAACAGGATCTGTTTCCTGATTGGACATCACCACTCGTACCAGCAAATTGACGGGATTGACTTTCAGATCCTTGTCGAAGCTGACTTCCTGGTGAACTGTTACGAAGATGAGCTGTCAAAAGCGTCGGTCAACAGCATCCGGCAAAAATACATTAAGACAGAAACCGGTATTAAACTGATTGAAAGCATGTATCTGTCTGCCGCAAGCATATAAAGGTGGCTACTTTCAGTTGAATGACGGAAAGTCCGTTGCTGTCAATCATCCAGTCCAATTAAAAAACGATCAGATTCTATGAACATCCTGATTCTATGCACCGGCAACAGTTGCCGTAGCCAGATGGCGCAGGGCTGGCTTCAGTCGTTCGATTCCTCGCTGACTGTGTATTCAGCCGGCACTGAGCCTGCACCAAAAGTCAGTTCAAAAGCAATTAAGGTTATGGCCGAAGCTGGTATTGATATCAGTCATCATACACCAACACACGTCAGCCTCTATTCGGATAAGGCGTGGGATTTCGTGATCACGGTTTGTAGTGAGGCAAATGAATCTTGTCCTGTCTTTTCTGGGAAAGTCTCCCATCGGTTGCATTATGGATTCGATGATCCGGGTCGTGCCGTTGGAACAGACGAATTCATCTGGAGTGAATTCCGCCGGGTCCGGGACGAAATCCGGAAAACGTTTGAGGCATTTTATCTTGAAAAAGTTAAGCCATTATTGTGAAACGAGCATGCTTGTACCAGGCACCCCAACAGATGATCATCGGCATGCGACGTTGCATCCGTCCTTAAACAAAAAATCTGTATCAGATGAATATAAACGAATTACGACCAGTCTCAGCCATGGCGCCTGTTGTTTCGACCAAACTGGAACTGCCGGACAAAATGGGAGCAGTAAAAGTCAGATTGGGTATCGGAAGAGACCATTATGCCGTCACCCCAGGCTTATATAAAATCGGAAAGCCTGACAGCCAGTCGGATGTATTGGTTTCAGCCAATTATAAGTTGAGTTTTGATGTGTTGAGAAAAAATCTGACGTCTCTGAATGTCTGGTTGCTCGTCATCGATACAAAAGGCGTAAACGTCTGGTGCTCGGCCGGTAAAGGGACATTCGGGACAGGCAATCTGGTTAACAGCATCAAAGCGGTGTCATTAGCAAGCATCGTCAAACACCGAAGAATCATTGTACCCCAGTTAGCTGCCAGCGGTGTGGCGGCCTATCCGGTGAAAGAACAGACTGGTTTCCATGTTACTTTTGGACCTGTCCGGGCTCTTGACATCAAACGGTTTATTGAAGCCGGTTATCAGGCATCGCCGGCCATGCGGACAGTGACATTCCCTATGAAAGAACGGGCCAAACTTATCCCGGTGGACTTCAATGCCAATCTGCCGAGATTATTGATTGTCGTAGCTTCCTACTTTTTTCTGTCCGGGCTTGATAAAACCGGATTTTTATTCGCCAATATATTACGTACCAGTACTTTTCCAATAGTGAATGCATTGGGCGCTTATTTTGCGGGTATAGTCGTTGCCCCCTTATTCCTGCCGTGGATGCCTTTTCGCGCTTTTGCCTTGAAAGGAGCCTGCTGGGGTGCAATAATGACTATTTTGATGAATTACTTGTTTCATGCACCTGTATTTGAGTCCATCGCCATCGGATTTGTCAATCTAAGCATTGCCTCCTTCCTGACCATGAATTTTACAGGTTCTTCCACCTACACGTCGTTGTCGGGTGTAAAGAAAGAAATGAAATGGGCTATTCCTTTCCAAGTGACAGCTCTGATTATTGGGGCTATTCTCTTCATTCTATCAAAACTGATCTGAGATGAAAACGATGCAGTATTTAAGAAACGTAGCGACATTGAAGCTGGACGTTGATCGATGTACGGGCTGTGGCATGTGCACCATCGTTTGCCCGCATGCTGTTTTTGAACTATCCGGAGGAAAAGCCCGGATACTGGACATTGACGATTGTATGGAATGTGGCGCTTGTGCGTTGAATTGCCGGTTCAAGGCTATTTCGGTGAAATCGGGAGTCGGGTGTGCAGCCGGCATTCTCAATGGCCTGTTGAACGGGACCGAACCGAGCTGCGATTGTTCGAAGGGAAGTAAAAGCTGTTGTTAAGAAAACAGCGGATGTCCGATCAATTCAATTTCCAAGTCAGCAGTGACAAGATAACTTTTTCAGGCAGGCATGACGTTTAATGGCTGATGTGTATCAGGCAACGGTCTGATATTTGGATCGATTCATTCACGAATTTTTTTCAAAAACAAATCGCTCCTTTAATAATTGTACTATTTTAGCAGCTTGAAACGAGCATACTTGTACAACGTATCCAAGCCTGTGATCAGATCGGCATGCGGAGTACATACGGCTTTAATGAAAGAATAGATATGATCATATGAAAAACACACAGCATCCTGCCAAGGGCGTTGTAAAAAAAACACCCGGAAAAGGGCTCAACCTTGTCAATAGCCTGAATGGAACAGCCTTAGGTCTCTTTATCATCGCCGTACTCTATTATACGGTCGGCATAAATTCCGGATTCCTGTTTAAGCTACAGGAGTTGGATTTGTTTTCGACGACTCCGGAATTTTTTTCTGATACAATCAGCAAAATCGGCGGGCTGTCCGTCTATGCCGGAACGTTCCTGACCCAGTTCTTTTATTATCCGTGGCTCGGATCCATCATTTACCTACTGCTGCTCCTGCTGGTTGTTTATTTGGTTGCAAAAGCCTTTAACCTCACCGGAAAAAAACTGCCGTTGGCGTTTATTCCTTCGCTGGCATTGGTTCTGTGCACAACGGAACTGGGTTATCTGATCTATATCCAGAAATTGCACGGCATCGCGTTTGTCTGTATTCTCGGTGTGTTAATCATACTGGCAGGCTGGTTTCTGATCAGGCGTATGAAAGGCTTCGTTCAACAAACTTGTTGCCTCTTGCTCTATCTTCTGGCCGCCTATCCGGTTTGTGGGGCTTATGCCTTGCTGGGCGGATTACTGATGCTGTTGCATGTGCTTAAACAAGCCATCGCCGAAAAAGAACTCAAGCACTGGATGCCGGTCATTGTTGCAGCGGCCGGTTTGTATCTGATTCCTTTCCTGTATTATCAAGCCGTCTACCATCAGATCTATTTCAACAACCTGTTTTGTGCCAATCTGCCAAATTTTAAGGTTGCCGGTCATGAGCGTCTGTTATGGCTACCGTACGTGCTGATCGCTGTGTTTTTTATTCTAGCCGCACTGACCGGGAAAAAGGAGCACAACGTTATGGTCAGGACATCTTTCTTCAGCCAAGTATGGCCTGCTGTCGTCTTCTTGGCCGGTCTGTTTGTACTGGGCCATTTTACCTATCACGATAAGAACTTCAATACGGAACTTTCGATGTTGTCTGCTTCTGAACAGGGGAACTGGAACAACGTGCTCAAATTGGCCAGGGCTGACCAGGACGAACCGACTCGCCTCATTGTCATGAGTACCAAATTAGCCTTGGTCAAATTGGGTATTGCGGCAGACAACGAGTTTAAATACAAAAACGGAAACAAACCGTACCATTCACCCAGGGAAATTCTCCCGATCGAAATCGCCGGACCATTCTTTTATTATCAATACGGAAAAGAAAATTACTGTTACAAATGGTGTATGGAGCAAATGGTCGAATACGGTATGAATGCGTACGTCATGAAATATTTTGTCCTGTCATGCCTGCTCAACGGAGAAACCAAACTGGCACAAAAATACAATGATGTCCTGGCTTCTACGTTGTTTTACAAATCCTGGGCTAAGGCACATCAACGATACATCGACCATCCGGAAGCCATCGCAAAGGCACCCGAATTTGCCGGCATTTTGCCCTTGACGAACTACACCAACATACTGGAAGGAGACCAGGGCATACTGGAGAACTTTATCAGGGACAGCTTTGCAAACCTGACCAGCGGGCCTCCCAGTGTTCTCGAGCTTTCCATGCTGAGCAATCTGGAATTGAAAAATGCAGCCGGATTTATGCCAAAGTTTGCTTATTACACCAGTACCAACAAGCGCATTCCGGTTCATTTTCAGGAAGCAGCCATTTTGTTTCTGTATCTTGAACACAAGGTTGACATTAACCAGCTGCCAGTCGACAAGAACATGCTGGCCAAATTCCAGCTCCTGTTGTCCTATTTGCAGCAGTACCACAATTATTCAGAAGATGCGGCAAAAGTCGTTTACGCCAACGAATTTGGAGATACATACTGGTATTATTACTTGTTTGCCAATACGAAAAAGCCCAAAGATACAGCTGAAACAAAAGCCAACTAGCTACTTGAACTGCCCTAAATAAGGTCATGAAACGAGTATGCCTGTACCAGGCATGCGGCGTTGCCTCTGTTCTAAAACAAAAAATGATTATCAGATGAATAAATACAGCTTATTGATTTTTTGCAGCCTGCTCGTCACGTTGTGTTCCTGCAAGCACCTTCCCGGGCACTGCAAGGATGCGACTGACACCCTGAGCCTCTATCCGGACTATAAAGAGGTCTGCATTCCGTACAACATCGCCCCTCTCAATTTTCGCATCAATAATGAAGCAACATCCTATCTGACCAGCATTCGTTCAAAAAATGGAAAAACGTTGATCATCAGTGGGAAAGATGTCGAAATCAGTCTGAAAGACTGGAAATCATTGCTAGCTGCCAACAAAGGAGAAGACCTGATTGTCCAGGTCTATGCCAAGCAAAACGTTTTCTGGACCAAGTATCCGGCATTTACGGATCATATTGCCCCGGAAATGATAGACAATTATGTAACTTACAGGTATATTCAGCCAGTCTATACAACCTATGAAGATATGAGCATCAACCAGCGGAACCTGGAAAATTTCGATGTGAAGGTGCTGTATGACAACAGGCTTCTTTCGACTGAAAAAGAAGGTCAATGTGTGAATTGCCATTCCTTCCAGAATTACAACAAGACAGGCAACATGCAATTTCACGTTCGGGGCAGAATGGGTGGAACGGTGATTATAGAAAACAATCAGATAAAAAAAGTCGATCCGAAAGTCGAAGGCATGTATGCCAATGCCGTCTACCCCAGCTGGCATCCGACCATGAATCTGATTGCCTATTCAACCAACAAAACAGGACAGAACTTCCATACCAAGGACCTTCAGAAAATTGAGGTACTGGACGATAAATCCGATCTGGTGCTGTACAACGTGGAAAAAAACGAGGTTAGCCCGATCGAAACCACCGATGGTTGGCTTGAGACCTATCCTTACTGGAGCCCTGACGGTAAATCCCTGTATTATTCGTGTGCCAGGTATGCACCTAAACTAGACAACATCGAGAAGGATGTCATTCTCAATTATAAAAACATCAAATACAACATTCTGCGCAAATCGTTCGATCCTGCCACCTTAACGTTCGGGCCCTCGGACACGGTTGTGAGCGCCGCGTCCATCGGAAAAAGCGCCACCCTGCCAAGGGTATCGCCGGATGGCAACTATTTGCTGTTTTCCATGGGTGATTTCGGGAACTTTCACATCTGGCACAAAAGCAGCGATTTATACCTGATGGATCTCCACACTGGTACTTACAAAAATCTGGCGGCTGTTAACAGCCCTGATGTTGAAAGCTACCACTCCTGGTCTTCCAACGGCAGGTGGATCATCTTCACTTCCAGACGGGATGACGGAGGATACGCCCGGTTGTACATTGCCTATTTCGACAAGAACGGCGAAGCGCACAAGCCATTTGTCCTGCCTCAGAAAAAACCGGTTTTTTACAAACGATCGTTCAAATCGTTCAATATTCCGGAATTCACGGTCAAACCGGTGACGGCAAGCTGCCATGAACTGGTCAAAGCCATCCGGAAAGAGCCTGTCAAGGCAACCGCCAAGCAATGACGTGAACCTGAAAGGTGGGTCAAAGACGTTTCCTGCATCTTCAGCCGGTCTTTGATTTATTTACGGACATTTTTGACGTTCCTTCCTACCTGAAAAAATTAAAATGAGCTTACCTTTACAGCAAAAGAATGCCATTGGCAGATATGTTTGCCCTATCTGCAAACCTGCCAGGTAGAATCAGACGGATGTATGTTACGACGGATCGCTTTCTCAGAAAAGGCGGCATCCTTTGAAGGGAATCTTCAGAATTGCCTGACCCGGTTGGATGCCATGATCAAACAAGCTCATGTCTTAGGAGCTGTATTTTTTATCGACACCAACTCGGATGCCGACTATTTTATCAAAAAGAAAAAGATCGTTGCTGCGCTGGATGAACGAAGCCTTCAACTTCCATACAATGTTCTGTCTCAGGCAAACGAGTTTGCTGTAGCCTTGGAAATTCTCACGGAGGAAGCTAACGGGACAATTGAATACCTGACATTCAAGGACATCCGGTATACACGCTTGACCAATGTCTACGGAAAAGAAATCTGGGGCCTTGGGGTGACTTCTCCAGCTGAAGACTGCCCTATTCCCGATCAGATCGAATTTTCCTTTGAATGGATGCAGCAGTTGCTTCAACGTGAAGGCATGGACTTTTCGGATACTGTTCGTCAATGGAACTATATTCCTGGCATTGTGGAAGTTCAAAAGGCTCAAGATGGCAAAACTTTGCAACATTATCAGGTCTTTAATGAAATCCGCCAACGGTATTATGCCCCTGTCCGGTTTCAGGATGGCTATCCTGCAGCGACCGGTATCAGCTCAAAGACCGGCAATTTTACCATCGATTTTTTCGCCATTCAAAGCAGCCCGTTCATCCGGAAGATCAGCGTATCCAATCCGAAGCAACAGGATGCTTACGAATATGCTCAATACCAATTGATCGGAGACCCGATGGGTGGAACATCCAAAAAGCCACCGTTGTTTGAAAGGGCCAAAATTCTGGAAGCAGGCAATGACATCATCGGATTCATTTCCGGAACAGCGTCCATTGTCGGACAAGAAACCATTGGAAACGGAGATGTCCGGATCCAGACAGAGGTGGCCATCGATAATATTTTCCGGCTGGTAGGCCCTGAGAATACGAAAGATAAAACCGGGGAAAAGACGCTTAAATTCACGTATCTAAGAGTCTATATCAAAAACAAGGCTGACTTTCAGACTGTTATTTCCGTATGTGAATCGCGTTTTCATGACGTGTCTGTTTCATACATCCAGGCTGACATTTGCAGAAAAGACTTGCTGGTGGAAATTGAGGGAGAGGTCGTGTATTATTAACAACGACCGGCAAATTTGACAGAGAAGATTTTTGTTTTCATTTATTACGAATATGAGGGAAAAGGGTCGTGAGCCATCAGTTCACGGCCTTTTTTTTCGACAAATTCCTCCATTTCAAGGATCAAATTGAGAACTTGTGGGCCGCTTCACTACCTATTATCCAGCAGCCGACGAATCAGTTGACCCCTTATTGTTCGCTCGCTGTTTCTTCTTTAATCCTGGTTCCAGGCTCGTAACGTTCAATATACTCGCTCGGCAGCATGCCGAATTCCTTCTTAAAACAATAGCTAAAATACTTTGGCGTACTGAAACCGACCGCATAAGCCAATTCGGAAATCATGATACTCTTCTTCTCTTCGATGATCTTGCAGGCCGTCTTCAACCGGATATTGCAGATGAAAGCCGACGTATTCAAGCCTGTCAGGAACTTGATCTTCTTATACAAGGTCGATTTGCTGCAATTCATTTCGTCGACAAATTGAAGCTGGCCGAATTCAGGGTCATCCAGATGCTTCTGAACAGCCTCAATCGCCTTTTGAAGAAACAATTCGTCATTGGTGGTATAATTCAGGTCTTTGATCTCGATGGCATGCTGGTTTTTGAATCCATTGGCATTCAGTTCTTTTTTCTGCAACAGGTTCTTGATTCTTGCATGCAACACGGATAACGAGAACGGCTTAGCGATGAAACCATCCGCTCCCGCCTCATATGCGCTCGTCTTGTCTTCCTCTGAATTCTTGGCAGTCAACAGGATAACCGGAATGTGTGAATAGTCGAAATTGGTTTTGATTTGTTTGCATAAGTCGATGCCGTTCATCTTGGGCATCATCAGGTCCGTGACAATCAAATCGACATCGTTTTCTCCAACCGTTTGCATAGCCTGGCACCCATCTTCTGCTTGAAGGACATTGTAGTCATGACTTAACAGCTGGATCATCAAATTTCTCAGCAATTCGTCATCTTCAACGACCATCAGTGTATAAGGCTTTTCTTTTGCACCATTTTCTTCGGGCTGTAATGCCATATCGTTCTCTACCTCTTTGCAAACCGGTTCATTCAGGCTATTAAGCGATTCATTCATTTCTTTTTCCGAATAGAAGCTGCGCCCGACAGGTAGTTCGATGACAAACATTGTCCCTTTGTCTTTCTCGCTTTCCACGCGGATCGTTCCCTTATGCAACTGTACAAGGTCTTTTGTCAGAGAAAGGCCGATGCCGGTTCCAGAAGTGTCCAACGGTCTGTTGGCTCCCTCATAAAACCGGGTGAACAGATTCTTCTGATCGTTTTCCGAAATGCCGATGCCATTGTCCTCAACGGTCAGCGTTATGAACCCGGTTGTTCGGTCGTATTTCAGGTCAATGTGGATAAAACCGCCTTCTTTATTGTATTTGGAGGCATTGGACAACAGGTTGTACAGAATTTTATCCAGTTTATCCTGATCAAAATAACCGGCTATTTTGTCCGGATCACAAACGACAGATACGTGCAGTTTTTTCTTTTTGATCAACGGTTTGAACGATTCGATTTCCTTGTTGACAAATTCGGTGATATCACCCAACGACACACGCAACTTCGTGTTGCCGCTCTCCACTTTGCGAAACTCGAGAATCTGCTGCAACAGCCGGATAAGCCGGTTGATGTTCACTCCCATCACAGCATACGTATGGGCAAACTCAGGAGCCGACAGCTTCAGTTCATCTACCGATGCGGATAAGATGGTCAATGGGGTCATCAGCTCATGAGTAATGTTGGTAAAGAAATTCAGTTTCGCATGGTTCAGTTCGTCGGCCTTGCTCCGCTCTATTTCTTCATAGCGCAGCTTGTTTCGGATCAGGATCCGGTTGCGCAATTCCCTTAAAATCAACCAGGATATGCCAATCAAGATGGCGGCATACAGCAAAAAGGCCCACCAGCTAGCCCAGAAAGGCGGTAATATGGTAATTTTGAGCTGTTTGACTTCATTGCTCCAGGTTCCATTTTCATTGGAAGCTCTCAGCAAAAACGTATACGTTCCCCTGCTCAGGTTATTATAATTGGCAAAGCGTCTGGAAGCTGTCGTGTAACGCCATTCTTTGTCAAATCCTTTCAGCTTGTAGGCATACCGGTTCAATTCCGGGTTGATGAATGTCAAAGCGGCAAACTCGATGGTGAAATTGTTCAGTTTATGAGGGATGACAATGCGGTCGGTATAGGTTGGCGATTTCTCAGAGATGTGTTTTTGATCGTTCGGATCCAGTTCCGAGAAAGACTTGTTGAAAAATTTGATGTCTGTGATGACGATGGGGGCTTTCATTTTTTCATCGGCTATCTGGCTGGGATAAAAAGAGTTCATCCCGTGGCCTCCGCCGAAGAACAATTGATTGCCACTCCTGAAAGACGAGCGCTGTAAGAAATAATTGTCCTGTAAACCATCTTCTGTTGTGAAAATCCTGTAACTGGCCTTTTGAAGATCGGCTGACAAGTTCAGACAAATAAGCCCCATATTCGTTCCCAGCCAAAGGTGACCCATTTCGTCTTCTTCGATGCTGCTGATTACGTCACACGGCAATTTATACTGATTGATCGTTTCTTCAAAACAGTCTTTGTCCGGGCGGTAGATATACAAGCCTCCACCTTCTGTACCAGTCCATATCCGATTCCGGGTATCCTTGTGTATGCAAAGAATCGCATTGGTTTTCAACCGGCCGTTTTCTTTGGAATAATGCCTGATGGTTATTCCGGCCGGTTTGTCAAAAACTCTGAGAATGCCGGAATTGGCGCTGCCCACCCAGACTTCATGAGGTGCACCTTCCACGATGGAGTTGACAAAAAAGTTGGACAGATTTTCATTTCCGTCCCTGGACAGATTCAGCACAGTGCCCTTTCCGTTAGGTCTCAATAGACCAAGGCCGTAGCGGGTTCCGATCCAGGTATTGTTTTGTGAATCTTCCAGCAACGCATTGATGTAAAAATCTTTGATAAAACTGGTATTGTCGGGCGTCAGATTCCGGACCTGCAGCCCCTTTTTATACACATAAATGCCTTCATCATGCGTACCGAACCAGATTTCATGAGTCTGTTTCTTCTGGATAATGGCATTAACCGTCGGCAAATGGGAAAAGCCTCTGAACTCCGGAAGTTTCAGACAGTTGGTCAGGTTGGTGGTATTTCTGTCAAAGCAAAAGGCACCTTCCGATCCAAGGCTTAACCAAAGTCTATTTTCATCATCGACAAAAATGCGTCTGACCGGACCTGTACTGATCCGTTCATCGGCTGAAACGATGTGGTTCAGGGAAAATTTCGGTGCAAAAGTCTTTGCTCTGTAAACCCCATAACCGATCGTTCCTATCCACATGGAACCAGTCCTGTCATATAAAACGGAATTCACCTCATTGGCAGGAAAGAAATGGGCCTTGCTACCAGGGAAAAAGGTGGTAAACTTGCCCGGAACATTCAAATCCATTAAACTGAAACCACCTCTTGTTCCTATGCAAAGCACATGGGCCTGAGGGTCTTCCGTGATGCAGTAAATCACATTGTCGGCCAAACTTTCCGGGTTGCCTGCCTGATTCTTATAACACGTCCAGGAAACCTCCTTCATATTTTTAGGATGTTTCAACAGGAACAGCCCTTCACTCCAGGTGCCTACCCAGATATTTTTCCGGCTGTCTTCAAAAACATAGAAAGCCGAATTCCGGTCATTAAATTTCGGATAGGCATAAAACTGATTTGTTTTAGGGGAGTACCGGTACAGCCCTTTTGACCAGGTCCCAATCCAAATGTCACCATCTGAATCTTCGATCAACGATTTGATGGACGTGGTCGTCAGCACGTTGTTCGTTTCGTTGTTGCTGTACACCACTATTTTCCCTGTCAAGGGATCATACCGGCACAAACCCGAATCCGTTCCGATCCAGACAACACCTTTCTTGGTTACCAGAATGCTGGAAATGTAATTGTTGTCTATAACCGGAATCATGACTTTCTTTACGGTTCCGGTCGTTTTATCCAAGATGTTGAATCCATTCTGCGTGCCGATATAGATATGGTTACGGGCATCTTCAGCCAGACATTGAATGTTGTTGCTCGTCAACAGATCCGGGGATTTGTAATCGGATTTGTACACTTTCAGTTCATACCCGTCATACTGACACAAGCCAAACCGGGTGGAAAACCAGATAAACCCGTTTCTATCCTGAAACACCATTTGCACATCCTTGGAAGGAAGATGATTGGTGGATGACAGTTCTGAAAATTTCAGCTGGTCAATACTTAGCTTTTTGGCAGATCCTGTCAGGACGAGGCCAACCAGTCCGAAAAGTAACAGGTATAAAAATAGCTGATGTGTTTTTTTCATGGTAGGGTATTACGTAATAATGTACGTTGTCAGTTATCAAATCGGAATAGACACTAGCCACCGTTATTATCGAGTCCAAAAATATTCATTTCTATTTACAGTCTTCTCCGATCAGAGATTATTAAATGCTTATTCTTAATAAAAATGATTTAAAAGTCCTCTGACACTTTTTGATCCGATCGCTGATGGTAGAAAAGGATCGATTTATCCTGCAAACCTGTCATGAAGACAAATTCGTCCTTTCAAGCGCAGAAATCAGACAGACAGATTGATTTTCAGCTAATTCTTATCCTTTGACAAACAGGTTCAGGGATAGCTCTGAGACACCTCGGAAGTCAGAATATCCATTTTCCGACCTTTTTAGGAAATAATTACTCTTCCAGCACAGATATTGTTCCTAATATTGTGACATCCAAAAAACGGATAAACAAAATCTAATAGCTGAATACACGACATGTTCAAAAAGTTCGTTGCCATTACCTTTATTTTTGTTGTCAGTTTTGAGCTGCCTGCCAAAAACGTCCTGACAGTTACCAACCTGACAAATGAGCAGCTCGTTCTGGACGGCAACAAAGAGTTACATTTGACGGCGTCTTCAAACATATTCACCAACAGCAGCATCAATTTAACCTCAGAGAATGCCTGGCTCTTTTTTGATCAGGTAAAACCCTCCGTTGTCATCAGCAGTTACCAGTCAAATATAAAGATCAACTCAGCTAATCTGATACCAGACGTCAATGCCCGTGTATGCAGCTACATAAACGGGACAGTGATAGTTCCCCATCCTGCCGGCTTCAGTCCGTTGATTGGATACACTGAAAAAAACTTCGCAGGAACTCCGGTTACGTTTACAACAGAGGTGTATTATACAGACCAACCGGGTGCTTATGTTCCTGCCAGCCTGAAAAGGCCGCTTGGCATGGCAAACAATGCTGTTCGTTCATTTAAATTGAGAAGAGGATACATGGCCACGTTGGCAGACAATCCGGACGGAACCGGTTACAGCCGGGTCTTTATTGCCGATACCGCCGACCTGAATTTCGCGGAGTTGCCTAATGTGCTGGATCAGAAAGTATCATTCATCCGGGTTTTCAAATGGGACTGGGTATCAAAAAAAGGTTGGTGTGGCACAACAGATGTTGAGTCACAGGCTGATCTGGTCGATTGTACCTGGTTTTATACCTGGGGAGCCTCCAGCCGGACAACGTACAATCTGGAATTCTGTCCTGAAAGATGGGGACCACACTGGCCCGGATGGGACTCTATCAACCCACGGACAGGGGTTTCTCACCTACTCGGCTACAATGAACCGGATCATCCCGAACAGTCCAATGCATCCGTCGATCAGGCCATTGCAGACTGGCCCTACGCGTTGCAAACTGGGCTGAGGCTTGGATCTCCGGCTACGACCGATTTTAACTGGCTATATCAATTTCTCGACAAATGCCAGGAAAAGAATTACCGGGTAGATTTCATTGTGGTTCATGGGTACTGGGGAGGCATGTCTCCTCAGGAATGGTACGACAAACTGAATTACCTCCATCAAAAGACAGGGAAGCCCATCTGGATCAAAGAATGGAACAACGGCGCCAACTGGACTCACGAAGCCTGGCCTTCCACAACAGCGGAACAACAACAAAAACAGCTGAATGACCTGACAGGAATCCTGAATGTGATGGATACGGCTCATTTTATGGAGCGCTATTCCATCTACAACTGGGTTGAGGACAAACGGGCCATGATCCTGAACTGGTCTACCTCTACAAAAAGCGGAACATTAACGCCAGCCGGCTTATTTTACAAGAGCAATGCTTCTCAAATGGCCTACAACGCTACGAATGAAGTCATTCCTGTTTGGAAAATTCAGGAATCGCCTGTCCTCTCCTATAATTACAAGGCGCAGCAACAGACCATTCAGCTGACATGGACGGATTACAACGAGGAAATGAATGCCTACTATATCATTGAACGCTCATCGGACAACGTCACGTTTACTCAGATCGGTCGGACAACTTCCGCTTATTCGCGTTCGTTTGAAGACCGGATTCCGGCAGTGCTATTAAATGGAACTATCTATTATCGGCTCAAATCGGTTGGTATAGACAGCGCCCAGGTTCATTCAAACATTGTCAAATATACGATACTGAACAATCAGGAGAGCATCCATGCAGACAAACTGGCCGTCAGTTCAAGTGACGTCACGCTAAACTTATTTACCAATCCATGGGAGGAAACACCTGTGGTTATTGCCGGTACTCCTTCCAACCACAACAAGTTTCCTTTATTTGCCAGTATAAACAAGGCTGAAAAAAATTACTTCAATTTTAAACTGACAGCATGGAATTATCAGCAAAGCCCAATGCTGACCAGCTGTGATACCATAGCCATCCTGACTCTGCCTTCCGGCAGAGTCGAATTAGGTGGAATTATTGCCTTAGCCGGAAAATTGACCGGCATTAACACGACCTGGAAAAGATACCGTTTTACCACTCCCTTCACGACCGGCCCTGTTGTTTTTTGCAACAGGGTTTCGGCTCGTGACAGTCATCCTTCCATCGTACGGATCAAAAATTGCACATCGAACGGTTTTGATGTCGCCTTGCAATATGAAGAAGCAATCACCCCGGATACGGTCGGAGAAGATCTTTGTTTTCTGGCGTTGACACCTGGAACAGGCCGGTTGAACGGCAAAGAAATCAAAGTAGGATTAACTGAGGCCGGGGCCGTGGGCAGTTTCTTTACATCGAACACGATTTCATTTGGCGAAGTTTTTTCAGACCCGTTGGTATTTGCTTCCATGCAGACTGTCAATGACAGCATTGCCTCCAATCTCCGGATCAAGAAGATGACACCTGCATCGGCAGAGGTCTTTCAGGAAAGAGAAATTTCCAAAACGACAACAGCTGTCGCAAAAGAACAGGTCGGCTGGATGGTCATCGAAAACGGAACGCCGTCCGCTATCCATGAGCCACTCGCTTCCGGATTTGATACGACGTTATTTTTTGACGAACAAAACAACCGGTTTGTCTTCAATAACGTATCAGGAGAAGCTGCAGCCAGTGTCACGGATTTGCTTGGCAGAAAAATCACTTTTGCACAGCATCTTCGTGATTTAAGCATCCCGGCTCTGAAAGCCGGCGTTTATTTGCTGATCTTGAACGGTTGCAGTTGTTTCAAATTTGTCAAACAATCGTAGCAAATTCAATTCAAGCACCATGTCTATCCATATTTCTTCATTTTTAACTTTAACTATTTAATTAATGACCATGAGAAGAAAGCATTTCATTCTTTTATTCCTCGTTCTGCTTACCTTGTCGTACGGGGAAATCTATGG
>JAUZOU010000139.1 GCA_030706285.1 Bacteroidota bacterium | reverse complement strand
TCAGTTCACTGGCGATCTATACGTTTAAGGTTCAGGGAGCTGCAAGTTTGACTGCTAAATTTACAATCAACCAATATCAGATTGCTGTCTCTGCTGAAAACGGTGGGACTGTGACTGGAGCCGGGA
Organism: Bacteroidota bacterium; assembly: GCA_030706285.1. Taxonomy (GTDB): domain Bacteria; phylum Bacteroidota; class Bacteroidia; order Bacteroidales; family UBA1402; genus UBA8389. The sequence continues at coordinate 7,429 of JAUZOU010000139.1, read as the reverse complement.
CTTACAGTTACGGAGATTCTGTTGCTGTCAAAGCGACGCCTCAAGCTGGTTATTCTTTCCTTGGTTGGTATGAAAATAACAACGCTGTCAGCACACTGGCGAGCTATACGTTTAAAGCTGATGCCATACGATCACTGACTGCCAAGTTCTCTTATATAGTTATTAAGGGAGACTCGAACAACGACGGCGTAGTCGATGTGGCTGATGTCGTCAACATCACGGCAAGAATAATCGGCAAGACTCTCCCTCTCTTCAATTTTGAAGCATCGGATGTAGTTAAAGATGGAGTAATCGACGTAGCCGACGTCGTTTACGTAATTGACATGATAAATAACAAATAAGTGATGATAATGAAAAGATCTGTTCTATGGATAGCTACAATGCTATTATTTGGATTGGAGCATACTATTGCAGAAAACACGTTGACCATACCAACTTTCATGAGTGCAACTATTGGAAAAACGTTTGTATTGCCAGTAGAGATGAGAAATTCCGATAGCAACATTACAGCATTCCAGTTCAGCCTGAAACTGCCTGAAGGTTTTTCTATTGCAACAAGACTTAACGACGATCAAGACACAATTTATCAGGTAGAACTGACAGACCGGAAAAAAAGCAGCCATAGCATATCATGCAAATACTACAAGGACACACACATTTTGAATGTTGTTGTATCGTCTATGTCAAACCAAACATTCAGAGATAGCTCCGGAACAATCATGAATATAACGGTCTATGTCGACAAAACAATACAAACCGGTACAAAAGACATAACACTCTCAAACATTGTTCTGGCAAATAGTTTAGCCGAAAAGTACACCTCCTCCGACTGCACATCATCCGTAAACGTCCTTCCGTCCACTTGCAGACTGGCCATCCAAATTAATGGCAATGGGAAAGTACTTGGTGCAGGTACCTATGATGAAAGTACTCAGGTCAATCTTGTAGCAGAGCCTGAAGAAAGATGCACTTTTATCGGCTGGTATGCAGGGACAGTCCAAATCAGCACAAATACCAACTATTCATTTATAATCGACTCCGACACGACATTGACAGCAACATTCACGACAAAGCCATACTACATAACTGTTCAAGCTACGCCAGGAGGTACAGTAAACGGAAACGGAACCTATTCAGAAGGTTCATCTGTATCAGTAACAGCCATACCAGCCTCCGGATATAAATTTGTAGGTTGGTATTCCGAATCGAATCTGAAAAGCACAAATCCGAATTATACTTTTACGGCAACCTCTGATCTTTCATTAACGGCCAAATTTCAGTCAATACTCCCAAAGCCAGTCATCACAAGCGACAATGGGGTATTGAATATTACCGATGAAGTTGAAGGGGCAACCATTTATTATACATTGGACTCTTCCACGCCAAGTACGTCAAGCAATAAGTATGACGGTCCGATAAAACTTAATTTCAGTTCTTTTGTCAAAGCATTTGCCACAAAAGATGGATATGGAAATTCAGAAGTAGCCACATCAACGATTACTGTTTACAAACATGATACAATAAGCATCCACGATACAATTAATATTGAACACACAGATACACTTTTTATCGAAAAGCATGATACATTAAAAATCGGCTTACTTCCTAAAGCCCCAGTCATTAAGGCAGAGGGTAATATGGTAACCATAACATGTGAGACAGAAGGTGTCAATATCTACTATTCAACAGACGGTTCAACAAATCTGAATAACTTGTACAATAGCCCGTTTGAGATCAAAAATAGCACAATTGTAATTGCTAAAGCTGTATTCGAATCGCCCATATCAACCTTGTCGATTCAAACAGCGATCCAATCAGCCACACGAAAAATGACTTCACAACGTTTCTATCTGGAAAATGGTGTTGAAATAAATTCGTTGGCTAGAGGCATAAACATTATTCGTACCTTCTACAACGATGGGTCTATGGAAACAGCTAAAGTTTTTGTGAAATAATGCAAATTGGAGGGCAAGTGTTTTTTCGACTGCCCTCCAATTTGCATTAACGTCCTTTTCATGTTTCTTACCGCTTTAGCTTTAATGTGATCTTTTTTGTTCCGAAAGCGATTTTCAACAATTAACAACCTGTTGGAAGGCTGGACAGATCGATGGGGGTTGTGTGGTTTGCCGGATGATCATGCTGTTCATCGTCAGCAGTATGTGTTGACTAAATAAGCTGATTATGATCAATTGGGAGTGATTATAAGAAGCAGCCAGACCGTCCGTGATTTTTTGATTAGTTACGCCTGTTTCCTGCTGAATGTCAACGGAAGCAATAGGCCATCTCCTTTATTCGCTGTAATTCAGCTATTTCTTTTGTACGACTATAGAACTTCATAAGCAATGTTTTTTACAGCTGTAAATTTCACCATGGTTGCAAAGACAACAAGACTGATACCATTCTGTTCTTGGTCTATCACTTTTTACGGTAACAACCCGGCGTTGACGAGGATTGGGGGGTATGAGGAGGGAAAATGGGGCGCAATGAAATTGGTCAGTAAACGAATTCCAAAATGAATTAAAAATGAAAGCCATACCCCATTGAAAGTATCAAAGGGAATACGTTGAATTCACCCGTACTGGTAACATGGCTTATCTCATTTTGAAAAGCCTCCTTGTATCCACGTTTCCCATATTGGTATCCCACGCAGACAACGAAGCTGTGTCTTTTAGCTTCCCCAACATATCGGTTGAAAGAAAACAAACCGCTATGCATAGGCGTAACAACTGAATAACTATTATTGTTGGAAAAATAAGTACATACACCAGCAAGAAGATTGACGGCATAGTGACCAGAGCGCAACAACGGTTTTCCGATTCTGACACCAACCAAGAGGTCAATGAATTACCCCGGGGCAAGCCCCGGGGTAATTCATTCTGTCAAAATTCATCCGTTCATTTGATTATCATTCATTTCAAAGATACCACAGTTTCTTCCGCCTTGATAAGATTGTCTCATCGTTATAACACTCGAATGGCAATTCAGGCTAATGAATTGTCAGTCACTTTTCCATCCAACGTCTTGTAAGTCACCTTCAATCCTCAGTTCAATGTCAGCCACCACCCACTCCCCCATCTTCAGAACGTTTTCCCGAAGGTGGTTTGTTGTTGTTCGACTTCCTGAAGGGCTTTTTGCTTTTGTTCGTCGGTGAGGGTTGGTGTGAATGTCCGGTTTGCTGACAGGGAGAGGAAATCGGATTTCCAGGGCTTTTCCTGATAGAGCAGCGGATAAACAGGGGGCACACTTTCGAATGTGAGGCGTGCGGGTGCCGGGGCGTTCTCGCCTTCAAACTGGACGCGGGCATTGACGATGATCGTTCCGGGATGGATGGTGGAACGGATCAGGACGGGGGCTGAACCAAATTCGACGGCACGGGGGTTGGCGCCGGTCGAGACATCGCCGATGATGGAGCCCTCTCCTTCCACGGTAAAGACGATGTTGTCTTTCGCCAGGCGCCGGACGTTGCCTTCGTCGTCGGTTTCCTCACAGACAACAACGGCAAAATCGGAGCCGTCGGCTTGTAGTGCCTGCCCCTGATGATCGAGCATCAAACGGAGTTTGGACGAACGGCGGGACGGCATTTTTTTCTCCGTACAAACCACCTGACCATCGATAATGCCTTCGACCAACAAGCTGGCTTTCTGCCATTTCTTTTGGATATAGGAAAGCTTCCGCAGTTGGTAATTGTCAAAGATACCTTTAAACACGACCGGAGGATTGGGCATGCCCAACAGTTTCCGTTCCACTTTCTGAATGAACGTGTCCTGCTCATAACGAATGAGGCGGACAGAATCGCAGTTGGTAAAAACGGTCACATCCGGGCTGGAAAAAGGCGTCATTTCATGGGCCACAAACACCATCGGACCGGTTTGAGCCAAGGGGTGCACCAACTTCGGATCCATCTGGCTTTTGAATAGATAGTAGGCATATTTCGGCTGACGGAAGGCATCGAGCAAACCGCCCCAATATGGATCCGGATGATACCCACGCTGATGGTCGAAGGGATGCCAAAGCGCTCCGCCGATAAACTGACGAGGCGTGTTGCACATGTCGTTATACACCATGGCCAAGTGCATCGCCTGAACGACTTGCGGGCCTTCACCCCAGCTTCGTGAGACCCGGTTCGGAGCATTGTGGGCAAACCAGTCATCCACGTATTCGCCCCATTCGCGAGTGAACATCGGCTGGTTGTATTTGTTCAAGTCTTCGGGGAAACCATAGACAACATCGTAATTATCCTTAATACCGGCTGATTTCCCGTCGGCAGCTGAAAAGGTGCCGGGATAAGGATACTCTTCCCGCGTGATGGCAAGCGTTTGCAAGGAAAAGGAGGCTGGATACTGCGTTTCGTTCAGAATGGGTTCCCACATCATCAGACAAGCATGGTTGCGGTCCCGCCTGATGGTATTGCGCAAATCCTGATAGCATAATTCGGCGAAATGAGGATCTTTGTTGAAATATTGCCAGCCCGGAATGGCGACGATGACAAACAGGCCCAACTCGTCGCAGGCATCCATGAAGGAAGGATCCTGTGGATAATGGGCGGTTCGGATGACACGGCAGCCGGCATCCCGCAGGAGTTTGGCATCCCGCCATTGCTGGGAATTCGGAACGGCATTGCCGACATAGGCAAAATCCTGATGGCGGTTGGCGCCGATGAGTTTATCATAGGGTTTCCCGTTCAGGTAAAAGCCATCTTTGCCCTTGAATTCAAGTTTGCGAAGTCCGATACGGGTGATACCGCCGTCCAGGCTATGGCCTTTGTTGTCGGTCAGCCGGGTTTCAAGCGTATAGAGAGAAGGCATTTCAGGTGACCAGACTTGCGGTTGTTTGACCGTCAGCGTTTGAACAGCCTGGGCAGAAGCGTCTGAAGCAACCAGAACCGTTGACGTGGCAGATTTGACCGGTTTACCTTGCGGATCGCGCAACACCGTCATCACCTTAATCTTGCCGGCTATCTGTCCGTCATTCTGCACGTCGGTCTTGACAACAACGGTTGCATGTGTTTCGGTCAGGTTTTCAACATGGGCAAAGACGCCTCCTCCGGCCACTTTGTCTGCCGCATTCGGATCGGACACATGAACATCGGACGTGGCAATCAGCCAGGTATCCCGGTAAATGCCACCGTGGTAACAGAAATCCAGTTTATTTTGAGGCTTCCCGGGAGGATAACTGTTGTCGTCGCTGTTATCGACTTTGATGGCCACCAGGCAGACCTGACCTGGCTTCACGCCCAGTTTCGTCAGATCGATGCTGAACGGCAGATACCCGCCCAGATGCTCCAACACGTGTTTCCCATTCACATAAACCTGGGTCCGTCCCATCGCCGCTTCAACATACAACGACAGCCTTTTACCCTGCATGTGACCATCCACGGTGAAATGCTTCCGGTACCAGGCCGGGCCTTGATAATTGCGGCAGCCGCTTGCCTCGCAGGGCATCAGTTCAACTGTATGCGGCAAACTGACCACCGGCCATTGATGATCATCAAAGTTCAAGGCTTCGGCATCAACCGGATTGCCCCGGACAAAACGCCAGCCAACATTGAAATTATACACATGTCTGCCACTGTTCGGCAATTCATAAAACCCGGCTACAGAGAATGTCCGGATGGTCTGGGAACTGATGCCAACAGGCATCAGAGTAGTCAGCAGCAACGCAGCAAAAAAGGAACGGCGATAGATAGACATATTGATTCGTTTTTTCGTTAGGCAAAATACAATTTTTATCTGATCCTTACTTTTTCGTTCAAGATCCTATGCAACTCGCAGGTCGAATAATCATCTGCTTTGATGTTTGGTTCAAACAGGCTCGTTTCAACGCATCATTCGTGTTCGATGTTAATTTTGACCTGATAGTTTTTGTTCCGGGCATCATACGCTTTCATCAGATACAGGCCCTTCGGCAGCCTGGCAAGGGACAGCGACGTGAGGTGCCGACCGGTCAAGGCCAAATGCCCGGAAAGATGGTAAAGGCGGCAGTCGGTGAGTTGCTGAAACAACAAACAATCAGCCTTCAGCGAAAAAGGTTGTTTTGAATACTTTTTTGATTCAATCGATGTTTGCACCGTATTGATGGCCTTGTTAATACCGGCAACCGTCACGGTATCTGTGGTACCATCCGGCACACTCAGATTACCCCACTGTCCGACAGACCGTACCGTATAGCACGGTGTTTTTGAGTAAACAATGGCGTCTTTGTACGAGGGTGTCTCCGTCACGCCAACAGCCGAACCGTCTGCATAAACGACATACCCATTGACACCGTCAACAGCTGGCCAAGACAAGGTTTGACCGTCTGTGGTCACTGTTGTAACCGGCGCTGGTGCCACAATTCTGGAAACAGGATCGAAAACCGGTGCCGAAGAAAAAGAACCCACCGTGTATATCTTACTGAGCTGTAAGTAATTATTAACTTCTGAATCAGTTAGTTGATAGCTCCACGAGACGCGTTGTGACACATCAGCCAAAGCTGCGCCGTCGGCTGTCAGGCTGTTATATTCTGCAAAAAAGGCAGAAGACTCATTACCGGACCAGGTCGACCAGCCCTCAGGCCTGATGTGACTGCCAAGTCGGCAATTCAGATACAGGGAACCGCACTCAATGTTCCAGGGACGTCCGAGATAAACAGAGCCGGTTGCCAGCTGACCATCGCTGACTACCTCACAGTCTCTGAATATGAGCCCGTATCGAAGCGTCTTTCCCGACGGGAGGCTGGCCGAATAAGCGATGTCTTCCGGCGCTGTTATATACTGCCCCCCCTTCAGACTTTTAATGGCACATTGGTAAAAATAGCAGGTTCCTCCTCCAAAAATAAAATCGGTACCACCTTCGATCCGGGTTCGATAGAAAAAGAACCGGCGCCCTTTCTTGGTGTAATGAGTATCCTGAAATCCGGAAATCCGACAGTTTTTGAAGGTCTGCCGGTCTGAATAATTAAAAACAGCGACCGCCTGCTTGGACGTATAGGTGTTTTTCACCGTGATGTTTTCCATATAGAATTCACCGGTGGTATTAACGGTCAACGTGGCAGATTGGGCATTTCCATAGGTTATGTTGCTGGTTCCGGTGTAATACGGTTTGACCAGCCCATTATAATCATCCCAGGAAATGATGACGCTGTCCGGATTTTCCCCGATCAGGCTGATGGCCTTATTGATGGAACTGTTGTTGGCACCTAGAAAGACTTTCTCATGGTAAACGCCTTTCTTGATGAAAATGGTCGTTCGCCCGGTACCGACTGGAGCTGCATTGATGGCATCCTGAATGGTGGTGTAATTGCCGGTGCCGTCTTTGGCTACGGTCAGGTCATAAACGGTTGCCTTCGATAAGGTGGTGGTCAGTAGCGCTATGGCTACTAGAAGTTGATTTTTGTTCATTCTCTTGAGATTGGTATCCAAACTGACATTTCCGAATGCCCACGATTATTC
>JAUZOU010000138.1 GCA_030706285.1 Bacteroidota bacterium | reverse complement strand
TTGACCGAACCGTCCATGATGTATTTTCCAGCGGCTCCAGCTTCTTCCTGTGTCGTATAGACGCCATTCGTCTGATAGCCATAGAAAACACCGATCGGCTGACCGACCTTCGTCTGTACCGTCGCCCCGTTCAAGTCTGATTCGAGTGTCCCGCAATCAAGCCGGGTGACTTCATTCTTATAACGCGAAATGGTCAGTCCGAGATCCCATTTGATGGCGCTGTTAACAATACGGCCATTGACAGTCAGGTCCAGCCCGTCATTTTTCATGGCTCCGCCGTTGGACAGGTAATAATCAAAACCGGATGAAGGCATGGCATGTGATAAGGTCAACATGTCATTTATGACGTGATGATAAGCATCAAGGGAAACCTGAAGGCGTTCTTTAAAGAAAGACCCGTCCAAACCGATGCTAGTCTTCGTCAGCATCTCCGGACCTATTTCAGCATTCGGAATGCCCCCAAGGACCAAACCATTATTGCCGAGAAAACTCTGCGCAACATAGTATGTCTTTTGACTGTAATTTCCGATATCATCATTTCCGGAAAGTCCGGCATTGAGCCTTACTTTCAGAAAATCGATCTTTTCGATCTTGCTCATAAACGGTTCGGAACTCAGCAGCCAAGCGCCTGACAACGTCGGGAAAAGGCGCATGCTGTTGTAGCGCGAAGAGGCATCCGAACTTAAAATAGCAGAAAACAGGAATTTGTTTTTCAATGTCAAATCGGCATCGGCAAAAAATGACATCCAGTTTTGACGGCCAAGGGACCCGCCTATTTTTCTCAGATTCAGGTCTCCGTATTGAATGGACTTGAACTCATCACTGGAAGAGTTGTAAGCGTAGGCATAATCATTCTCAGACTGAACGCTTTGGTAACGCATGCCGCCATGAGCCATCAAATGAGTGCCAATGCCAAAATTTTTCGTATAGGTTGCATAGCCTTCTCCATACAGATTGAACCAGCGTTCAACACGGTGTTGGGCCTGATTCAGGACAATGGCGTTGGACAATGTATCACTGGCAATACCAGCTTCAGGAATGAAGATGCGTTCCCGGTCTTTGTTGAAATGAAGGCTGAATGCTCCGTCAAACCGCCAATTCTGGTTAACGGTATAGTCAAGCCCGATCTTCCCAAGAAAACGGTAATTCAGGTTTTTCAGCACAATGTTGCTGGCTATTGCCTCCGGGTTGCTGACGCCAAAAACATCGGCCTCTTCAAGATTTGGAGATTCATTTCCCTGATAATCAAATTTATGAGCAGCACTAATGGGAGCTTTTATCAATGAAGTTGACAACAGGTTATAGGAACCGGATGGCCCCTCGTTCTGCAAACTTCTGGTCCCATAGGAAAAACTCATGTTCGTATGAGCATTGAAACGCTGGGAAATGGCAATATCGGAGTTAAAACGCATGTTGAACCTCGAGTAGTTCGTCCCTGACTCAATACCATCCTGATTGAGGAATCCCAGGGATAAAGCATAAAGAGCCGTTTGGTCTCCACCTTTGACGTTCAGATAGTAATTTTGGTCTTCGGCCATTTCATAGGCAGATTTTTGCCAGTCGGTATTGTTGGCATAGCGATAATAATCGAGGTTGCCGGAATAACGTCCGTACTTGTCTGCCACCGGCTTTTCCTGATTGATGTACGGCAAATTCTGGATGGCACTGGTAGACAGTCCGGCCGATGCCAGCATATCACCCAGAAACGTCCGGTACTGGCTGGCATTCATCACCGGAAAGCTTTTCGGCACAAAACTCATGCCCGTATGTACATGGGCTTCCAATTTGGTAGCCGGATCTGACGTGCTCAATGTATTGATCAGAATGACACCATTGGCCCCTTTGCCGCCGTAAATACCGGAACCATCCTTTAAAACGGAAATGGATTCGATGTCTTTTACCTCAATGGCTGAAAGCGGATTGGTCTGATAAATGCTGATAAGTGACTTGAAACCAAAATTTTCATAGGGCACGCCATCAACGATGATCAGAGGTTGAGACGTCGCCAGCATAGACTGAAACCCTTGCAGATACATATTGGCTCCGCTTCCAGGCTGACCGGAACGAAAAACGGTGTTCAGCCCGGATACGGATCCCTGAAACAACGCGTCAGGTGTGGATTTGGTTGTTGCCGATAAATTGGGACTGACTGCAGCCGTAGCATAAGGCGAAAACAAGGATGATGCAACACCGAAAGGCGTTTGGAGTACTTGGTCCATTCCTTTGAATGTTTCGTCGTTCATTGCTATCCTTAACAACCTGGAACCATTCAGCAACAGTTTCTTAGTGGCATAACCAGGAACTGAAACCTGAAGCAGACGAGTGACTGACATGGCTTCTTTTTTAACGACAACCAGTTCAAACTGCCCGGTTTCTTCCGTCATGGCCGGTTTTGAGCCTTCCATAGAGACACGTGCACCAGCCAATGGTTTCCCTGTTACAGCGCTGACAACAATTCCCTTCACCGTGAAACCGGCCGTTTCGCTTTGGCAAAAAACGCCTTGACTACTGGTCAACAAGGCTGTCAACAGGAGTATGTAAAAGTATCTTCGTTTCATCGTTTTCATGCGTACAATTTTTTTTCGTCCAAGGTCGTATGCCAATTGCCTGTCAGACTTCCCAAACCTGCGGCGTACGGGTTATTCATGTTCGTTTCGTCGTGACTATTCATCCGGATTTACTTGAGGCACCAACCGGATATAATCAAGGAAAAGCGACCCTCCGGTAGTATTGTTTGTTGAAAATGCATTATTTGAAACCCAGATAGAGGCTGTCCCGAAGGAATAGCACGGCAACCTGTCCACAGCAAAATCCGGATGCGAGGCCAATTGCTCTCTGGCTACCAGTTTATTGGTCCCCGTTGTAACCCACATGCCCAGTTCTGTTTCAACATTCATGCCTGCCGTATTTTGCCCAATGAAAACCAGACTGTCGTTGAAATTGTTTGTCACGACACCCCCTGAGGTCCATGTCAAGGACGGTGCCCCTGGAACAGAAAAGAACATCTTTTGCGGGACATTGGCATTGGCCGTCACATGAGCAGCCAAATCATCGTATGATTTCCAGTACACCTTATAAGGAACAGAATTCAGTTGCGGAGCAAAGGCAAGATAGGAATTCATGATATTCGAATAAAAGGCAGTGGATTGCGAAGACAGCGCATACAGGCCATTCACATCTCTTCCGGACAGAACAACATCAAAATTACCGCTTGCCCAATCCTTGAAACGCTTCGAAATAACCGTACTGGCCACATTGGAATATAGATAATCCTCCCCTTCCAACTGAATGTCTTTGATTTTGTTCTGATACATTTTTACTTCGGCTGAATTGATCAGATAGACCATCCCGTTGGACGCTCTGTAGCTCATATCAATGGCTGAAGCAGGAATACGGACCTTAACCCCGTCAAGGGAAAGGGCCGTTTCGCCCCCGGTTAACGTAACAGGTTTCAACATCATATCACGGGTGATTTCCGCCAGTACCTGATTGTCCGTTTCGTTTTTCCTGAAGGTTGAAATGCGCACGCCATCCGTGTTGATGGTCGTCGAATAAATACTGAAATAGGGTGTGTACTTCTCTTTCAAGGCTGAATACGCCTCTCCGTCCAACAACAGGACGGTATAAGCTGAGTCTTCATTATTCAATGCATACCTGGACAGCCATTGGTTGCTTTCGATCCAGGCCGTATCATAAACAGGATGTCCTTGCTCATCCAGATACAATAAATAACTCTTATTCAGGTCCATTGTCCGTTGTTTCTGCTGATTCAGAAATGTTACCTGATGGTTTGACGAATAAGTGTCCTGATTGATGAATTCCCAAATATTGAGACGAGGCTGCAGGGTTACCGCCAGTTTATGGATGATGCCATTGCCGGCCAGGAGATTCCACTGGCTAAGCTCGTTTCCATCAATCGATTTACCACTTACAGGAATAAACTTGCCATTGAGCATCTGAACCTTGCTGACAGTGAACGCATTACTGACCAGCGGAATGCTTTTGGGCGTTATGAGGTTTTTCACATAACGGCACATCAGACTTTTATCTGTTGTATCAAGTCCGGACCAGGCTGCATTTGTCGGAGCAAAAACAGTATAGTTCTGAGGCTGAACCAATATCGAATCATACCCAGTCACTTCCAATATCTTGGCAAACGTGGTCAGATCGGGCTGTTGTTTCAGGACATCCATGACCGTCTCATTCAATCCCTGATTGGTGAGTTCAATGTGGTCATCCCAAGGATTGCAGGCGGCCAGTAATGCCGTGACTATGACTATGGCAATTAATTTGGTGATATGATCTATTCTCATAATCGCTTTATTTTCTAATTATTATGGCCTTTCACAGGTACTTGCCTGATAATTGTACGATGTATTGACGTTATAAGGCCAGATTTCACAGTCCGGCGTATTCTGATAGACCCACTTCCCTCGCATATCAACACGTGGCCAAGCCTGATCTTCCTCAACAGGAATAAACTGAATCATATCCCAGGACGTTTCCCCGGAACGGCCGGTCAGGTTCTCAAAACGCAAGGTATGCCGGCCTGTTGTCTGTACATCGATGGTTCCCAGGTAGCGACAATTAACAACCGAATTACGGGCTTTGGCGGCATATTGTTTCCAGCCCTCAGCCAAACATTGCTCTTCGGTATAGCTATCCAATGTCCAACTGTACGAACCCAGGTCAAAAACGTAGTTCATCACCTGATCGTCTTTGCCATCCTGGCGGAAAATCGTATGGAACGTAGTCGCCTGTTCACGACGCCAGCATAACCACATTTTGTATTTGCCCGCTACCAGCATCGGCAATTTCCATTCAAACCAGGAGTTGACGTTCGGTGAAAATCGGAAACGCATGTAATCACCATAAACATACTGGACCTTTGGGTCTATGGATGTGCTGTATTGAGCGCCAGTACAATAGTAAGTGATCGGATAGATGAGGGAGCCTCCCCATTTCACACCGGACAAATCGCCCGGATTGTAGGTCTGAAGACAGCCGGCTTTCCTGAAATCTTTCAATGCCTGAATTTCAGGCTGTTCAGCCATATCCCAATAAACCCGGTACGCCGCCCGGTTCTTGATCTCGATCTGACCGGCAATCTGATGGATCACACCATTGGAGCAGGATAGATCCGTATAATTGCTGGAACGGTTTAATTCGACGCCCGGTTCGATCGTTGATCCCATCTCAAAATAATTGACCATGAATTTCTCTCCCAATAGTTTGAACGAAAGCACTTGGTTGGTGACAGCCGTTTCAATGGAAGAAGTATACAATAAATCAGACACATACTTCAACGATGGGATGAGGTGGTAATCGGCATATTGATTCAATAAGACTCTGTCACTGGTCACCGATGGCTGGTTTTTCCTGAGCTTGGTCAGCAGCTTTTCCTCAATGGTACCATATTCACCGGAAGCAATCATCTCATTGGTGATACCGATGCCCAGGTCTACATAACTTTGGTTATTCTGGACAAACAGGGTGAGCCAGGACGTATCCTGTGCCGCCTGAGACAGACTGTCAGGAGAAAAACGACTGTATTTAAGCACCATGTGCTTGCAAACAGAAAAGGAATCGGGTAAGGCAGCCAGCTGTTGCATAACCGTTTTTGTGGGTGGTGTCAACAAGGCATCCACCACCTGAACAATGCCATTATCACACGAAATGTCGTTTTCAACAATTTTACTTTGCCTGTTCAGCACATACCAGGCATTATCCGAGGCATCCGTTTCTACCCGGCTTGTCAGGAATTTTCCGGATATGGTCGGCGATGGCAGTCGTCCGTCCACAAGGTCTGTGGTCTTGATAGAATCCCTTATAACATGATATCTGATGATGGCATCCGCCTCCTCTGTCGTCAGTTCATTGACGCTGCTTCGACCGATTGATGTCAAATAGGCTGTCAAGGCCTCATCCGTCGGGGCAAAGAACGTATAACTGCCATATCCGTGAAGCATCCCATTGAAAGAAGACTTTGCAATCAATTCTGAACAGAGGCCAAGGTTTGGATTTTGAGCGACGTATTCATCAATCATGTACCCTTCGGATACTTTATAAACCTTGTCCGGATCCATGCCCGATACACAAGCGGACACAATCAAGGTAAGCAAGACTGGCAGGAAAAGATTTAGATGCACCCATGTATGAGTCAGCCATCTCTTTGCAAAACGACCTGCCTGGCAAGAAACACGGATCGTGCTTTTATCAGGCACATCGATAGCTGAAACAAAGGCTCTTTTCATTTTCTGATTAGCCATATTGATTTTTTTTTAATTGTAAAATGGATTCTGGACCAGTTTTTTATTTGCACTTATTTCAGATTGGTTAATCGGCAAATAATGGAAGTCCTTATTCTTAAATTTGGCCTGCAGGTTTGAAACCTTTGCCGCTGAGGCACTATACATGGCCACATTTGTCAGATAGTTCAGGTTGTTGCCTTCATAATTGTTCCGTTTGGCGTGCCTGAGTGCATCAAACCAGCGTTTCCCTTCAAACATCAATTCCCGACCTCGCTCTTCATACACAAATTTCTCCATGGTAGAAGCAGACAATCCCGATGCATCAGTAATGCCATTGCACAAATCGGTCGTTTCAGTCGCATTTGACCGGAGACGGATTTTTTTGACAATGTCCCAGGCTTCTCCCAGTTTCTGCTTGACATAACCAGAAGCCACAGAGGCCGAATCATTTTCTACGGCTTTAGCTTGCTGAACAAGCGCTTCGGCCTTCATCAGCATCACGTCGGCCAGCCGGTAAACAATTGTATTGCCTGTCATTGTTTCACGGGTACGCATCAAAGACTGGGCAGATCCCTGCCTGGCCGTTCCGATATATTTCCAGATGTAACTGCCTTTATAGCTGACGCCTTCCGACCTCATGTCATACCAGCTGTTATCCACTTCTGATGAGATGAAGAAATTATCTTTGATGACATCCGTCCTTGGAGAAAACCAGGCATTCGAACAGAACATATCGTAATAATCACCATTAGGAAAATCGGATTCGCGCTGCAACTCGAAAATGCTTTCATCGGAATTGCCATCGTAATACATCTTTTTATAAAACTCATCCGCTTCTCCCTCCGACAGATAATACACCGTATCCAGCTTACCGGTGATCGCATTGTTCGTTTCCGTTTCGACCAGATTCGATCCATCTGCATATAAAAGTGAAATCTGACCCGAACCGATTACTTTGTCGCAATTACGGATGCAACCAGCATAATCTTCTTTCCAGAGATATATGTCAGCTAATAACGAGTAAACCCCATATGCTGTAAAACGGCCCTTATTAACAGCCGGGTCATCACCGAACCGGGTTGCCATTTTACCAGCCACAGATTCAAGGTCGTAAATGAGCGAATCCAGTATCACCGTTCCAGAAGTTTTAGCAATCTGCAGATTCTGGTCATCGCTGACAATAGCTTGCGCAATGAAAGGAACATCCCGGAATGTCCGGACCAGGTAAAAATACATGAGACTTCTGATGGCAACGGCTTCTGCCTGATATTGTACCAGCATGTCTGATGTAAATGATTCATCTGACTTCCTGGCAAGAGAGGCATATTCAATCAATGTATTACACTGATTG